>DATFWM010000679.1:0-4208 GCA_035259295.1 Blastocatellia bacterium
CAAGTTGCCACTTGGGCGGCCATCGCGACGGACTGGCGTGGGATCTCGGCGATCCGAAGGGCACGTTGCAGACGGTTACCGGACCTCCCGTCCCAAT
Organism: Blastocatellia bacterium; assembly: GCA_035259295.1. Lineage (GTDB taxonomy): Bacteria > Acidobacteriota > Blastocatellia > UBA7656 > UBA7656 > Onstottus_A. Next base: position 98 of record DATFWM010000679.1, read on the forward strand.
CCTCGGGACTGTCACGTCAACCTTTCATCCGATGAAGGGCCCGATGACCACGCAATCTTTGCGTGGCATTATTGGAAACGAGCCGCTGCATTGGCGCGGTGACAGAAACAAGATTGACGCGTTCAATCCGGCTTTCATGTCCTTGCTCGGCGGAACGCGCCAGCTTACTTCGGACGAGATGGCGGCGTTCTCGGCGTTCCTTCAAACGCTGACATATCCGCCAAACCCCAATCAGAATCTGGACCGCAGCTTTCCCAATCCTTTGATAGGGCCGAGCGCCGAGCGTGGACGCCAACTGTTCAACAACGGACTGCTGGATGGAGGATTGGTCTCGTGTAATGCGTGCCACTCTACCTTTCCAGGGTTTCTCTCCGGGACCAGCAACCTGATCATTCCGGCGGTGCTGCTCCAGGAGTCGCAGGATTTCAAAGTTCCGCAACTGCGGGGCGCCTATCAGAAATTCGGAATGCAGAACGCGGCGGGCGAGCAGCTTTCGGGGTTCGGTTTCATTCACGACGGATCAATCGACACCCTGCTTGATTTTTTGCGCGTGCCCGTTTTCACTTTCAGGAACGACGACGACCGTCGCGACGTTGCCGCGTTCGTTCTGGCATTCGACAGCGGGATCGCGCCTGCGGTCGGCTTGCAAGTGACGATCGACGGGGACAACAAGGCCTCGCCGGCAGTGACGGCTCGGATCAATTTGCTGATCCAGCAAGCGAATGCCGGCAATTGCGATCTGGTTGTTAAAGGAATTTACGGCGCCGCGCATCGTGGCTTCGTATACGCGGGCAACGGAATGTTTCGAACAGATCGACAAAGTGAATCGCCTGTAACATTGCAGACGCTCGTGCAAGCCGCGGCGTCAGGATCGGAGCTGACCTTCACCGGCGTACCGGTCGGCTACGGGCGGCGGTTGGGCATCGATCACAACGGCGACGGTAAGCTCGACGGCGACGAATGAAATCCGTGTGAAATCGCCAGACCCGTCTTATCCGCGGTCTATTCGCGCGGCAGGCGCGTTGCTGTGGCGCCGCGCCTCATCAGGTTACGAAATCGCTGTCATCCATCGGCGGCGATACGACGACTGGACCCTGCCCAAGGGAAAGCTGAAGAAGAACGAATCCTGGCAAGAGGCTGCGCTTCGAGAGGTCAAGGAAGAAACGGGCTACGACGCGACGCTTCTCGAATTCGCCGGCGCCATAGCCTATCTGGTTGATGATCGGCCGAAACTCGTTCGGTACTGGCATATGATCGCCGCTAGTGAGCCATGGTCTGAGCTCGATGATGAAGTAGCGGAAGTTGTTTGGCTCACAGTTGAGGCCGCGCGCAGGGCACTGCAATATCCGCTAGAGCAAGCCTTGCTTGAGGTCTGGCGCTCGCCCGACGAGCTTGAGCCATAGAGCCGCGATTGTTCAAATGTCCCATCCTTAGCACAGCTCCCACCAATATGGTGTGCGGATGCCAACAACTGAATAGATTCGCGCGTGAAAGGCGCGAATCCCGCCCGGCAGTGGGTGGATCGTTCAGTTGCAACCTACGTGAGCAAGCGCCAGTGTCTTGGAATCCCACCCACGGCAGTGGGTGGATTGTCCATTCCAACCTACGTGAGCAGGCGCCAGTGTCTTGGAATCCCACCAACGGCAGTGGGTACTTAGCAATAGTCTGTCTGTGTACCGTAACCTTTTCACGCCTCGGCGGTTTATACAATCAGAAGGTGAGGATGGCGGAGGGCATTGATTGAAGGCTCAAGCGAGAGACACGGCGGAGCGGCTTGCGATCGAGGCCGCGCAGAAAGATCCTGCCCGGTTTGCCGTGCTCTATGAGGACAACTTCGAGCGCGTGTACGCATACGTAGCGCGGCGCGTCGGCGATCGCGCTGAAGCCGAGGATTTAACCTCCGAGGTATTTCATCAGGCGCTTGCCAGTCTGTCGCGCTTCGAGTGGCGCGGCGCGCCTTTCGCCGCGTGGCTGTTCAAGATCGCCGCAAACGCGATCATTGATCACGCGAAACGTAATGCGAAGGAAGTAGAACTCCCGGAAAGCGTCGATCTTTCTTCTGACTCGAGCTTTCAGGAAATCGAAGACGAGATCGAACAGAGGGCACGACTTTTTAAGCAGGTCGATCTGTTGCCCCTGGATCAGCGTCGAGTCATCGAGCTGCGTTTCGCCGAAGAGAAGAGCATTCGCGACATCGCCAGTGAACTCGGACGCAGCGAGGGCGCAATCAAGCAGCTACAGTTTCGCGCGCTTGAAAAGCTGCGCGCGCAGTTGAGAGATGAGTAGGATGGATAACGAGATTTGGATTGAGCAACTCGATGAAGCGGTCACTGCAGTGATCGCGGGCACCGATGCGTCGCTTCCGTCCACAGACGCAGGCCTCGCGGAGCTGCTCCGCGTTGCAGTCGAGTTGCGCGATCTCCCGCGCGCGGACTTCAAAGCGAGACTCAGAGCTGATTTGGAAAGGAGAGCATTTATGTCGAAGTCAGCGGTTAAACCCATTCGTGAGGGATTTCACACGATCACTCCTTATGTGATAGTCGAGAAGGCAGAAGAATTGATCGACTTCGTGAAACAGGCATTCGGCGCCGAGGAACTCTTCCGCGGAACAGGAACAGCCGGCGGGATTCATGCAGAGGTCAAGATCGACGACTCGATTCTAATGATGGGCGGAGGCGGAGGCGCTGATCTAAGAAAGTACTGGACGCCGACCGGCCTTCACTTGTACGTGAAAGACGCCGATGCTGTTTACCAGCGCGCGCTCGAAGCCGGGGCTACGTCGCTCGGAGGCCCCGTGGATCAACCATATGGCGACCGCGAAGCGGGCGTCAAAGATCCGTCTGGTAATCATTGGTATATCGCGACTCACAAGGCGACCGGGCACATGCCCGAGGGGCTTCGCGCGGTGACGCCGTTCTTGCACCCTCGCGGCGCCGATCGATTGATTGATTTTCTCGAGCGGGCCTTTGGCGCTGAGGAGCAATCTCGATATCAAACGCCGGACGGAGTGATACATCACGCGACAGTCAAGATTGGCGATTCGATGATAGAGATGGGCGAGGCACATGGCCCGTGGCAACCTATGCCGACGACTTTCTTTATGTACGTTGAAGATGTAGACAGCTCGTACCGCCGGGCGCTAGCAGCGGGAGGTGTCTCGCAAGGCGAGCCTGCGGATCAGCCTTATGGAGATCGAGTCGGAGGGATACGCGACCCCTTTGACAACGTATGGTACCTCGCGACACACATCGAGGGCGCTTAGCAATTTTGAGGAATGACGGAACCCAGTTAACTTGCTTCAAGTCGGCAGAGCCTTAGTGCCGATTCGTGAATGTTTCGGCAGAGGTGAGCTTCGCGCCGCCATTCTCGCCGTTCGACAGCAGCACGGTGCCATTCGATAACAGGATCGAAGCGTGCGATGCTCGCGCTCCTGTCATTGGACTGGCGGTGCGTGTGAACTGGCCATTGCGATAGAGCTCCGCCGTCGAAGAAGCGGCCCCGGATGCTGAAAGGCCCCCAGCTATCAAAACAGAACCGTCGGCCATCGCAGCGGCTGTGTGGTTCGTTCTTGCCGATGCCATCAAACCGGCCGAGGAAAAAGACGACAGTGTAACAGGCGTTGATGGCGTGAATATGTCGGCGGTATTCAGCGGGTTGCCGAGTTCATTTCTTCCGCCCGCAATCAGCACTCTGCCATCTCCGAGCGCGGTCGCTGTATGGTGATGGCGAGGCGAGCTCATCTTCCATGGATTAAGCGGACTAGGACCCGAAACGAACTGGCCCAGCTCAGGAGCGAACGGTGTCGGCACGAATAGCTCGGCTGTACCCAGAATCCCGCCGTTTGAAGCGCCGCCGGCGATAAGCACGTAACCTCCTGGAATCGAGGTTGCGGTATGAAACGCCCGCGCTGAACTTAACCGAGCGGGTATCTGGATGAACACGTTATTGAACGGAAGGGTGTTACCGGCTGGTACAAATATCTCGCAACTATCGAGAGCAGCAGAATTGTAGCCTCCCGCGATCAGCACTGAGCCGTCGGAAAGCAGCGTCGCGGTATGACCAAAGCGCGGCGTGTTGAGACTGCCTACGGTGGAAAACACGCCAGTGGCGG
>DATFWM010000680.1:0-7042 GCA_035259295.1 Blastocatellia bacterium
CGGCGTATCGCGCCCAGCCTTCGCGTGAAGTCGCAGTCAAGCTTGCCGGGCTGCACACCCGCGCCGGTCAACCACAGGCGGCCATTCAACTGTATCGTAGATTGCTGCTAGAGAGGCCGGACGACCTGGCAGTTCGCGCCGAGCTGGCATGCCTGATGGCTGACAACGGCCAGGCTGAAGAAGGTGAAATAGAGATTACTCGCGTCGTCGCTTCCAAACCGCGCGACGCAAAGCTCCTGGGCAGAGCCGGAGATTTTTACTTCAGGGACAAACCCGGCACTGCCGCGGGGTACTATCGGCGCGCGATCGACGCCGACCCGAAGGACAATCACGCGCGGACGCAACTGGGAGCTGCGCTTGTTCGGTCGATGCAGTTCGAGGCGGCGCTCCCAGTGCTGACGGAGGCCATTTCGCTCGAGAAGAACAATTATCCTGCGCACGCCAGTCTTGCCACCGCGCTGTTCAAGCTGAAGCGGTACGCGGAAGCCGTGCGGGAATTCATCTGGATAATCCGCGCGCGGCCTGATGTTCCAGCCAGCTATTTCTTCTTGGCGATTTCGCTCGACCATCTCGGCGATTGCGAACAAGCTAATAAGAGCTACGAAGAGTTCCTGCGCAGAGCTGACGCAGCCGTTTTCAAGAACGAAGTCGAGGAGGCGCGTACCAGATCGGGACAGTTGCAGAGGCTGATCAAAGAACGAAGATGCAATTCCGGGAACAAAGGAAAGGGAAAATGAGCCGCATCTCGAAGGCAACTGGCATTCTGGTGATGTTGTTATCCACAGCAGTATGCCCGCGGGCGCAGGCGCTTCAGGAGCCTCCGTTGCCCGTTGACCCGAGACCGCTCGCGCAATTGATCTCGGATTCCGAGAAAGCGACTATTGCCGAGACTCACGATCCCAAGAAGCTCATGGACGCCTATCTCAAAATCTCAGACGTGCATCTTCAAGCGGCGTTCAACGCTATCAAGGGCGACAACCACGCCGCCGCGGAGCGCGAGTTGGACGTCTACAATAAGGCAATCGCCGAGGCCGGAAAAGAAGCATTCTCGATCAAAGAAGGAAAACGAGCCGTCTCAAAGCGGCTTGAGCAAACCTTGTACAGACAGATAAGAGTTCTTGAATCGATTGATCGATTGTTTTCCGCGGAGCGCGAAGCCTTCGCGGAGGCCGCCCTGAAGCACGCCCGGCAGCTTCGCGTTGAGGCCTTGAACAAAGCCTTTGCTTCAGGTGACGTGTTGAGCGATCCTGAGAAGAAACTCAAAGAGGAACCGCGAAAAGAGTCGCCGCTTCCGCCAGCCGCAATGAATCTGCGGCCCGTTGCGCGAGCGCGGCAGATTTCCGGCGACTACCTCACCGAGGAAGAGGACGATCACGTGCGCGAGGCCCAGGCGCCCGAGCATCGTGTGAAAGTCTTCATGAAGATTGCCGACCGGAGAATCAAGGCGTTGACTGATCCGGCAGCTACAACCCCCGACAAAAATGATCAAAAGAAAGTTGAACAGGAAGATCGCGAATGGGGAGCGGTGCCCAAGGTGAGCCGGGCGGAGTTGCTTCGACACTACGCCCGAGCGATCTCCGAATGCATGGCGAAACTGGAAGACGCTTACGAGCGTAATCCCAAGAGCGCGGCCTTGCCTAAAGCGTTAGCGGTACTGCGCGACTCGACTGATCGACAGTTGCAGGCACTTCGCACGCTTGCCTCACAGATGAAAACTGAAAGCGAAACGGCGGCCTTGCGCGACGCCATCGAGCAGGCAGAGACTGCGAACAAAGGCGCGCGCGACGGGTTGAAGTAAACTGGCGTCCGGGTGAAGAAGAAAAGGTTGATGAAGACCAGCTCTATTCGTTTTGCAGCGACCTGTGTGTTCGCCTTGCTGGCTGTGGCTGCATTCGCGCAGAATCAATCGGTCGGCAAGCGTTCGGCGGCGATACGCCTCGGACAGCGACTCTTCAAGGATGCCCGATTCTCGTCGCCGCGGGGCGATCTTCAAAACAGTTGCAGCTCCTGTCACCTCCAGGATGAAGACCCGCAAGGTATGCGAGCTCACACGGACTTTTTCGCGAGGAGCTGGGTGCCCTGGCGCGCGGAAGATCCTCGAAGGGAAGAGCTGCGCAACTCGCCGACGCTTGTGGATTCGGCGTTGATGCCGCGGCTTCACTTCGACGGCGAGTTCGGCTCGTTGGAGGATTTGGTCAAGGGCACGCTCGCGGGCCGCCCGATGGGATGGCTGCCGGGCGAGCAGGAGCAAGCGTTTGATCGTGTCTACCGAATTATTCTGAGAGACGCCGCTAACGAGGCGAGTTACCGCCAAGAGTTCGAAGTCGCATACAACGTTCAACCTACGAGACTCAGCAGAAAGGAGGTGATCGAGCGAGTCGCGCAAGCGATCTCGGATTACATGCGAACGCTGAAGAGCTCGCGAACTGCGCCGTACGATTCGTTCGTAAAGCTGAACAACCTCGACGAGAAACAGGCTCCCGAACAGAATGCCCGGCTGTTTGCAGATCGTATTCTTCGAAAGATTTCGATGTTGGAAGCAGCAGGAGCATTGAAGCTGTCCGCGGAGTTCGACGCGTCGGCGCTAAACGGTATGAAGATCTTCTTCGGGACCGGCAACTGCATTATGTGTCACGCGCCGCCGCTTTTCACTGATAATTCTTTTCACAACACGGGAATCAGCCAAAGCGAATACGATCAGGTGAACGGAGAAGGCAGCTTCGCTCGACTCGAAATTCCTTCTGCCGCGCAAGCTCGAAGGCCGTCACCCCGGTTCCGGGAGACTCCCTCCAGGCAAAAACCGGGCTGTGTCGATCTCGGCTATTGGAACTTCGTTGATTTGAAAACCTCTCCGCTTCGCCGCGCGACCGAGAACGATGACCGCTTTCTCGAGAGAATGATCGCAACGTTCAAGACTCCCACGCTTCGTAATCTGGCTTTCACCGGGCCTTACATGCATACTGGAGGCTTCTCGACCTTGGAAAGCGCGCTCGCCGAGTTGAAGCGCCTGAGCGAGCTTGCAAGGGCCGGTCGAGTTCGCGACGGAGATGACGAGCTCGCGCGGATCCAAATCAGTGACGTTGATATCGCGCCGCTCGTGGCTTTCCTGAAAACGCTCAACGAAGATTTGAAGCCAGGGCGAAAGGACTAGCCGAGTGACAACCGATCGCCACATCTGTTAGGTTGTGGCTTCTGATGGCACGATTACGCGGAATTCTGCTGTTGACCTTTTGGTTCTCCTCCATCGCGCTCCTCGCTCCGCTATTGATCCTCCTCGTTCTCATAACCAAAAATGAAAGTTTCCTCTATTCGCCGGTCCGAGTGTTCATCCGCGCCGGACTGGCGATGGTCGGCGTCAAAGTTGAGGTCTCGGGACTCGATCGATTGGATCCGCAGCAAACTTACATCTTCACTCCGAATCATCAGAGCCTGATCGAAGTGCCGCTGTGCGTGACTTACCTGAAACGCAACATCGCCTATCTGGGAAAGAAGGAAGTGTTCAAGTATCCGATCTTCGGCTACGGCATACGGTTGATCGGCATGATCCCCGTCGATCGCAGCAACACTCAGGCGGCGGTTGAAAGCGCGAGGCAAGCGACTGAGAACCTGCGGCACGGCAAGTCGTACGCGGTTTATCCTGAAGGCACTCGCTCGCCTGATGGGCGATTGCTGCCGTTCAAGAAGGGCGCCTTCATGATGGCGATTGACGCCGGCGTGCCAGTTGTCCCGATTACAATCTCGGGCGCGACCGAGATAATGCCCAAACGCCAAATCAAGATATTTCCGTCGGTGGTTCGAATAGCGATTCACGATCCGATCAGCACTAATGGTTACTCAAGAGAGAACCTCTCGGAGCTTATGGAGCTAACGCGATCAAGGATTCTGTCGACGCTCAGCGAAGGCGAAGCACCAGCGAAGCCGCGTCGCAACAGTCAATCGCAAGCGAGCATCGAACACGCAGCGGAGTGATTTTCATCGATCGCCTGCGGTAGTAAGCAGCAGAACGTCTGAGTGAAGCCAAACTCTTTCAGCCGCGTTCAAGACTAAGTAATCGGTAAACGCCTATTTCCACGCGCGAAGCGTAGCCTTCTTTGACAAGCGCGTGGTTTCCAAGCCCGGCGTCGCGACGCGACAGCCCTGTCACCCGCGACAACTCGCCGCGCGCTGTCAGCCCCGCGCCCTGCAAGAACGCGCGAGCCACTTCGCGCAGCGCCTGCCTTCGAGTCACCTTCGTCGAAAGCTCCTTCGGAAAGCGTCCCTCCGCAAGCATCCAAATGTAAGTGAACGTTGGCTCGTAAACTACTTCGCCTGGTATCACTTTCATCGTTCGCTGCAGCTCGTCGATAGCTCGCAGAAAACGTGCTCGGTCAGTCACACCAGACGCTTCTCTCAAATCGCGAGTGGCCATCTCCCATTCGCGTCGTAGCACCTTCAGAATCGCTCTCGCTCCAGGCGAGAGAAGCTCGGACTCTTTTCTTCTCGCTATGCCCCAAAGCGCGTTGAAATGCGGAATCAAACGTGGAGCGATAAAAGTCGAACGGCCCCGGACCAGCTTCGCGTAATAGACTTGTCCCCGCCGCATCACTTCGTCTTTGATGTGCCAGGCGAGGTTCGCCTCGGGGTCTTTCTGAACGTGACGAGGCATGTATGCATCCCGCCGCCCGCATACGGCGATGTACAACGAGGGGCCAGGCCGCCGCGCGTCAGTCAACGTCGAGCAGAAGCCTAAGCTCTCGACAAAGCGCTCTGCTTCGAGGGCGGTCTCGATTCGCAGCTCTGGCATGCGCTGCCACGTGCGATCGCGGTATGCTTCGATCTCTCCCGATAGGTTCAGAGGCATGGGCCCACCAATGCTATGTGTCCGAAATGGCGAGTGCAACAGTTCTGCCGATGATAATGGAACTGTAGCTTCCAGATACGAGAATACCAACTATGAAAGTATTGAAACTGATATGCGTCGCGAGTTTGCTGCTTTATGGAAGCGTGACATCCGAGGTGCAGGCCGGGCGGGAGCAGACTTCGCTTGAGGCGGCGGACAACGCGCTAAAAGCGGGCAAATTCGCTGAGGCTGAAAAGCTTTACGCCAAAACTCTTTCTGCGGATCCGAAGAGCCAACAGGCTGCTCTCGGTCTTGCGCGCGTTGCCCTTTTCGCAAACCGCCTCGCCGACGCAGAGAAGTGGTCGAAGAAGGCGATCGAACTAAAACCCGATGACAAGACTGCCAAGCTGGCACTGGCCGAAGTCTACTATCGGCGTGACGACTTTCAACGAGCAGCTCCATTGTTTCGAGCTGCCGAGCGCGAGCCCGTGGCGAGGAAGCTTGAGAGCTTCAACACTAAGCCCTACGACGTGCGGAACAGGGAGTTGGTTGGGCACTTGAAATTCCTGCAGACCGATCCTCTACCGCTTGTTCAGGTGCTCGTGAATGGAAGCGGGCCCGTGAACTTCCTGATCGATACCGGTGGTGGGGAAGTAATTGTAGACACTGAGTTCGCAAAGGAAGTTAGCGTTCCGCAATTTGGCGTGGAGACCGGTGCGTATGCAGGCCAGAGAAACGCTCCATTGAATAACGGAAGGATCGATTCGCTGATCCTGGGAGGGCTTGAAGTCAGGAACTTGCCGGTGCGCATCCTGGACACTAGACGGTATGCTGCGGTCGCTCACGGAAAAAGAATCGATGGAATTCTGGGTACGGTGCTGCTTTATCACTTCCTCGCTACAATCGACTATCAAGCCGACGAGTTGGTTCTTCGCCCAAGAAAGAAAAGCAGTTTGCTCAGCTTCGAACGCGTGGCGGCGGCGGAAAAACAAATCGTCGTACCGTTTTGGATGGCGGGAGATCACTTCATTCTCGCTTGGGGACGTGTAAACCAAGTTGCGCCGCTGCTCTTGTTTGTAGACACAGGTTTGGCGGGGCTGGGGTTCACTGCGCCACGATCGACTTTGGAAGCCGCAGGCATAAAACTGCCTGAGGATCAGTCGAGCGAAAAAACTGCGGCACGGCCGAGCACGGTTCGTTTCACCGTCAACCAGCTAGCGCTTGGTGAAGCGGTTGAGAAAAACATCGGAGGATTGTTCGGGGTGTTTGAAGGAGAACTGGCAGGCATCCGCATCGCGGGTCTGATCTCACATCAGTTCTTCCGGCCTTATGCCCTGACACTTGACTTTACCGAAATGAGACTCTTTTTGAAAAGAAAGAATTAAGAGCCTCGTCATTCACGGCCCCCGCTGCCAACTCTCCCTGTTCCCGGTCCGGATCAGTCTCGGTGTCGGCTCTATTGACACCCATTGTACAATAACGTCGGACGATGACCCTGATCGTCCGATGCTTCAGTTCCGGCCCCACGATCAAAACGAAACTGACAGTTCGCAGGCCCAGCGTGCGCCGTTTGCGCTTCGCTCTTTGCCACTTTCTCAGTGGGAGGTCTGTTACAGATGTACGGCACCAACAGCATTAGTTCTTTGGTTGAGATCAAGAGTTCTTATCCAGACCAGTGGGTTGCAATAGCCGTTAGAAAGACTGACGCGGATGGACTTCCGTCAGCCGGGGAAGTTCTCGTGCACGATCCGGATGAGCAGATGGTATGGCCTGCGCTGAAGTTGGGAGAAGACGACGATCTTATTTACGTCTTTTATACCGGTCGTCGAAAGATCACAGCAGCCGCTTGAACTCTGGCGCTAGCGGGAAACAACCTGGACAAAAGTTGAGCAACTAGAAGAAAGCCAACTCACTTCTTCCGTTTCTGCACCTCCGTGAGCAGCTTCTCAGCGCTGTTGTTCTGGAACTCAAGATTCTGAGCGTTCATTTGAATCGCCTTCTTGAACTCGTCCTCCGCCTTGGACCAATCTTTTTTGTTCTTCGATTGCGAATAAACAATCGCAAGATTTAGATGCGGCAACGCGCTGTTCGGATCAAGCTTCATCGCCCGCTCGATATCTTTGACGCCGTCCTTCTCACCCTTCATAACCCGCGCGAGACCCAACCCCGCAACTGCGCCGGAGTTGGCCGGCTCGATCGCGATCGCCTTTTGATAAGCGTCTA
>DATFWM010000681.1:0-2040 GCA_035259295.1 Blastocatellia bacterium
TGCAGTGCTTACACGGCTCAACTCATTTCATAAGTTGCGCACGTGGAAGGCGTCTCCCAAACTCTTACCTTGTAGACGTGAAGGCGGTCGCTGCCAATCTGTTCGGCGACTTTGTGGAGGATGAAACCTGCGAGGTGTTCGCTGGAGGGATTCATCTCGACATCGAACGGTTTCAACTCGTTGAGGTTTTGATGATCGAGAATCTCCATAACGCGGCGCGTCGCAGCCTTTAGCTCGCGGAAGTCGACGAGCATTCCGACCTGGTCTAGCCGCTCGCCGCGCACGTATACCTCGACCTTCCAGTTATGGCCGTGCAGATTCTCGCACTTACCGCGATAACCTCGCAGCGCGTGGGCGGCCGAGAATTCTTCTTCGATCATTACTTCGTACATGGTTTCCAATAGTATGCCGTCAGCCGTCAGTCGCCGATGCAGGACCGACTAGCTCAAGGCTAGAAGAGCGAGATCGTCTTTGTCAATTCGGACAGCTCTAAAAATCGTGGTCAATGGTCAGTAGTTTCGTTACTTAGCACTGACAACTGGCCGCCGCTGCTGTATCATTGAAAGCTTGCAAAGGGAACAGTTGCGTCGTCTGTAACAGGAGGTTTTGGTATTGAAGCACAAGATCACTCTGATCCCCGGTGATGGAATCGGCCCGGAAGTGACCGACGCTACCATCTCCGTGCTGCGAGCCACTGGGTTTGAAGCTGAGTGGGAGACCTTCGTCGTCGGGGCTGAAGCGTTGTCACGTTACGGAGATCCGCTGCCCGACGATTTGATCCAAGCGATCAAGCGCAACAAAGTTGCGCTTAAGGGACCGGTTGCGACGCCGGTAGGAACCGGCTTTGTCAGCTCGAACGTCCGGTTGCGAAAGGCCCTCGATCTCTACGCGAACCTTCGCCCCGTAAAATCAATGAAGGGCGTGCCCAGCCGCTACGAGAACGTCGATCTGATCGTTGTAAGGGAAAATACGGAAGACCTTTACTCGGGTCTCGAACACGAGGTGGTTCCCGGCGTGGTCGAAAGCTTGAAGATCATCACCGATCGCGCCTCGCGACGCATCGCGCGTTTCGCATTCGAGTACGCCCGCCGCGAGGGCCGTAAGAAGGTCACCGCCATCCATAAAGCAAATATAATGAAGATGTCAGACGGACTCTTCTTGAATTGCTTTCGCGAAGTCGCTCGCGAGTATCCGGAGATCGAGGCGAACGACTTGATCGTCGATAACACCTGCATGCAACTTGTCATCGACCCGAGTCAGTTTGACGAGCTGCTGCTTGAGAACCTGTACGGCGATATTATCTCGGACCTTGCTGCGGGATTGGTCGGAGGGCTTGGTATGGCGCCTGGGGCGAACATCGGAGAAGAGATTGCCGTCTTTGAAGCGGTTCACGGTGCGGCGCCATCAATTGCGGGTCGGGGTATTGCTAACCCGACTGCGTTGCTGCTGAGCGCGGTGTTGATGCTCAAGCACCTGGGCGAACGCGAGCGCGCCGTGCGGATTCAGAGTGCGCTGGAGAAAGTGTTGGCCGCCGGCAGCGTTCTAACTCGCGACTTGGGCGGGCGAGCTACGACGCTCGAGTTCACCGATGCAATTATTCGCAGCTTGTAGGCAGAACACAAGCTCTAATGTAATAATTAGCACTTCACTTCAGTGAGGTGACAACGGAGGACGGCCGCTGTCTCTACTCCCACCTCGATGAATCGAGGTGTTAATTAAATGAAAATCATCACGAGCCGGAAGAGCCCGGGAGAACTTAGCCAAGACGTTCTGATAGTGCCAGTCTTCGAAGGCGAAACCCCGCGCGACTCTGAAACCGCGTTGGCCGCGTTGGACCATCTCACTCGCGGCGCCGTCGCGTCGTTGTTCGACGACGGTGAAATCGATGGCAAGCGCGACCATTGCGTGCTGCTCCACAACGTCGGTGACTTCTCGACCAAGCGCCTGTTGCTGTACGGCGCGGGCGATGCAAAGAAGGTCGATTCGCTCAGCGTGCAAAGGCTCGCGGGCGCGGCAGTGCGAACTTTGATAAAGCAGCGC
>DATFWM010000682.1:0-3241 GCA_035259295.1 Blastocatellia bacterium
GTCGCATCGGCAACGAGCGCGAGATTTTGTGAGGCTGGAGTCTACCTCAGGCTCTCGGGCGCGCAATGTAGTTCTCCGCCAGGGTCCTCAGGCGACCGAAAAGTTCCCCAATAACTTGGGTGAAAATACTCTCAACTCGAAGACTCACGGATCCGCCATCGTCGCTTCCACCGCTGAGTCACGCAAAGTTCCGCACCCGTTTGCCGGTGCGGTGTTTGCTCCACAGAGATCCGTGCGTCTTAAGTGTAGACTAAAGGCTTGGCGTCACATCGTTCGGGAAGTTCAAATACAGCTTCGAAAGTCGCTCTCGTTGACATGCGAAATTACCGCTTGTTAGAGTGCCGCTTGGTTCTTCTGAGCGATCTTGGGCCGGTCTGGAACTAAACTATGGCAACCACTGAAACTGAATTAGCTCCGAAGCCGGAAGCTGCGGCCGTCGGTTCACCGGCTGTCAGAATAATAGCTAAGAAGAGCGATTCGGCGCTCGATAGGGTCCTGCGGCTGCTCAGCTCGGTGCGCTTCGGGATCGTGATGCTGAGCATTTTGCTTACCTGCTGCATGATCGGCATGCTAGTGATGCAGGTGACCGTCGAAGGGTTCGAGAGATACTACCCAAACTTGAAGCCCGCTCAGAAAGCCGTTTACGGGGCGCTCGGATTTTTCGACATCTACCGCTCGCGGTACTTTACCCTATTGCTTGCAATCACCGGACTGAACATCATCCTTGCTTCAATTGACCGCTTTCCGGCAGCGTGGCAATACATACGAAAGCCGAAGCTCAATGCGTCGCCCAAATTCATCGCCGCCCAGATGTTCAACGCCGAAGCCGTGGAACACGGCGATTCACAGAGGGTCGCTGAGAAGGTTCGAAAAGCCTGGCGCAAGCACGGCCTTCGCGCCCGCGTCAACGAAGAGAACAATCGCGTGACGGTCTTTGCCCAGCGCAATCCATGGAACAGGCTCGGCGCCTACGTGGTTCACGTCGCATTGCTTACAATTTTCACGGGAGGATTTCTCACAAGCCGCTACGGAGTGGGCGGAGCGATGGAAATCAAACCCGGCAAGGCTTCAAACACGTTTGAGACCAATGAGATTACGCTTGACGGGCCGCGACGTGGGCAACAGCCCTTGCCGTTTCAGATACAATGCACGGATTTACAGCAGAAACTCATCCGGCCCGAAGGCACTCTGGATCAGACCAACACGATTGACTGGTTGAGCTACATAAGAATTGTTGACAAAGAACGCAACGTTCAGAAGGACATCCTGGTTCACCTTAACAATGTCGGCGATTATCGCGGGTATCGTTTCTTCCAAAATTCCTTTATGCCGCTGGGCAACGCGCGCACGATAACAGTCAGTTTCGAGCCGGTCACCGGAGGTCCACCGTCTACAATCAAGTTGCGCCGCCCTGGCTCCGCGCCGGATCCGACGGATCCTGATACTGGAGACATGGCGGAAGTACCGGGCATCGGTATGGTGAGGTACGTAGATTTCATTCCCGATTTTGCTGTTGAGGACGGACGGCCCACGATCAGATCTCGGGACTACAACGAAACCGCGGCTCAGCTTCAGATAATTGGGCCCGACGGTAAGAGCCGGACGATGTTTGCATTCAAGCCGGAAACCGTGGATCAAATGCTCGCCACAGTCAAGGAACAGGCGAAAGATGACGACGATCCGGGCCGAATCCTGGTAAACGGAAACAAGGTCGTGCTTAGAGACTTCGAAAAGGTCTCGACTACGCACACACTAACGATTCAATACGATCCGGGCCGCACGCCGGTCTACATCGGATTTTCATTGCTCTTCCTTGCCTTGTGCAGCGTATTCTTCTTCTCACATCAGAGAGTGTGGGCCGTGATTGAGCCGAACGGCAGAGGCTCGAAGATTTACTTTGGCGGCAACACTAACCGGAACAGGCCCGCCTTCGAAGGCCGGTTCAACTCGCTAGTGCAGTCCGCTACGGGAGGATCAAGAGATGAGTAGAGCATTAAAACACGAAGAAGCATTAATGCCCGAATTGGAATTGACGCTGCCTACTCGGATTGTGGGTCTGATCCCAGTCATCGCGCCGATCGTGGCAGCGGCGTTGTTCATAGTTATTCGCATTCAAGCGGGGCGGCCCGTCGGCTTTCTCTACAGCGACGCGCTGGTGATGCTCGCGCTTATCAGCTACATCTGCGCCGCGGTTCTCCTGGTTACTAACCTCTTTGTCAAAGAAAATGTCTTGAATCGGCTTGGGCTGTTCACGACCGCTTTGGGTTATTGCTTCAATCTCTCCGGATGGATGATTCGCTGGGTAGAAGCGGGGGACAAAGAAGGTTGGAAGGCCGGCATCAACGGAGTCTGGCGATATTTCCCGCTAGATAATTTGTACGCGCTGACGTTGGGCTTCTGCGCGGGAGCGGGTCTGGCGACGCTGGTAGTGATTCGCAAGCCGAAATACCGGGCGCTGGGCGCGTTATCGCTGCCGATTCTTGTTGTGATTCTCTCGCTCGGCATGATGCTTGGCAGCGGCATCAGCACCTTGCCGCCGATCCTCGATAGTTACTGGCGACCTATTCACGTTTCGATAGCAACGCTCGCATACGGCGTGTGCCTGTTCAGCTTCGGACTGGCGTTCGCGTATCTGCTGAGGGACGGCATTCGCTCTGAAGCCGTCGCGATTTGGGCTGGGCTGTACGGGCTTCTGGTATTAGGCACATTGGGATTCGGAACGGCGTTGGCCTATCAGGTCCCGTTTCACGCCGAGTACACAGTGAATTTGTTCATGGAAAGGAACTCGTTGCCATTGCGCGCGGAGTTGCCAATGGTCGGACCGCTGATGGCGCTAACTTTGTTCGTGCTCTTTGCTGCCGTTCTTTTGTTCGTGCTCGATCATTTCAACAAGGACGGGAACAAAGACGAAAAAGTCAGGAACTGGGCTTGGAAGCTTTTCAACAGCGCGGTTGTATTACAAGCCGTCGTGCTTGCTGTCTTGTTTTTCCAGATGAAGAACGTCGACAACCCTGCTTCACGCATACCGGTGCGTGCGTATCCCGCGTTCGCGGTCTGGATGGGCGAGCAGTCAGGACAAACGATCTCGCCTGAGCAGGCTCAGATGTGGGTGCAGCAGAACGGGTCGAGCTTGAAGCTGAGCATGACTTCGAACCCGGTTGAGTTCGGCGGATTGATCGGGTTGTTCGTGGCGCTTTTCATGGTATCGCTGTTCTCGTGGAAACGCGATCAAGTCGTCTCG
>DATFWM010000683.1:0-3601 GCA_035259295.1 Blastocatellia bacterium
TTTCCGCCGAAGAGACCGCGGTCTACACCGAAGAGGAGTTGCGTCATCTGGTTGGGCTGAGTCACAAGAGCGGACTTCTGATTGAAGACGAACGGCAGTTGATCAATAACGTTTTTGATTTCACCGAAGCAACTGTCGAGAGCGTGATGGTGCCGCGCACCGAGATCGAAGCTCTCGATGCAGAGCTCAGCGCCACCGAGATGCTCGAGATTTTCGAGCAAACCGGCTACTCGCGCATGCCGGTCTATCGCGGCTCGCTGGACAACGTGATCGGCGTCTTGCTCCACAAGGACCTGAGTCGCGCCGTTCGAAAAGGCCGACAGGTGGCAGTTGAAGAACTTATCAGGCCGCCGATCTTTCTTCCCACGAGCGTCAAGCTAAACGACGCGCTCCGAACGCTGCGTCGGTCGAGCGAGCACATGGCTCTGGTTGTTGACGAACACGGAGGCGTGGAAGGACTGGTGACGCTTGAAGATTTGCTCGAGGAGATAGTCGGAGACATTCGCGACGAACACGATGAAGCAGCGGCTCGCCAAATAGTAGAGCTGCCAGACGGCGCTTACACCGTTCGCGGCAACCTTTCAATCAGAGACGCAAACAAGCTGCTGGCACTCGAGCTTCCCGAGTCGGATACTTATCATACAATTGCGGGATTCATGATGGCGCGGGCGGGGAGGCTGCTCAAGCGCGGTGAGAGCGTCGACTACAACGGCTTGAAGCTGACGGTTCAGTCAACCGCTCGCAATCGGATAGTTGAGACGAGGATAGAACGGGTGCAAGAAGAAAAAGAAGCGCCCGCTGAGATTGTGTGAGGAACCGGAAAATGAAAAGTAAAAATATTATAGTCACTGGCGCGTCGAGCGGGATCGGCCGCGCGACTGCCGAGCGCTTCCTCGCCGACGGAGCCAACGTGGTGCTGGTCGGACGGCGTGAGCGTTCGCTCCAAGACATTGCGACGCGCGCTGAAGGTCGCGGGACGGCCCACGTCATCGCGGTCGATCTGTCGGATGAGAGGCAAGCCGAGACGTGCGTATCGACCGCAATCGAGAAGATTGGTGGGCTCGACGTACTGGTGAACGCCGCGGGAATTTTGAAGGCCGGGCGCATAGAGGGTACGACGCTCGATCTGTGGGATGAGATGATGAAGATCAATCTGCGCTCGATCTTCCATCTGATGAAACTTGCGTTGCCGCATCTCGAACGGTCGCGTGGCAACATTGTCAACGTGTCCAGCGTGAACGGGCTTCGCTCGTTCATTGGTGTGCTAGCGTACTGCGTGAGCAAAGCGGGGCTCGATCAACTGACTCGCTGCGCGGCGCTCGAGTTGGCGGCGAAAGGCGTCAGGGTCAATTCGGTGAATCCTGGAGTAACGATTACCGAGCTTCATCGGGCGGGCGGGATGAACGAAGAAGCTTACGCGGCGTTCCTCGAACACAGCAAGACGACGCATCCGCTGGGAAGGGTCGGGCGGCCTGAAGAGATTGCCGATCTGATTTACTTTCTCGCGTCGGATCGCGCGGGTTGGATAACGGGCGCAACCGTGAGCATCGATGGCGGTCGAGCTCTTACTTGCGCAAGATGAAAGGTAATCAACGGCAAAGACACCAAGCCACAAAAGTAAAAAACCGTGAAGTCGCCCGCGCTCAAGAGGGGTCTTGAATCTTGTCTCTTTGTGTCTTTGTGCCTTTGTGGTTTAGTATCTTTACAAAGCCGGAAATCTGAGGAGGTCAAAGGGTGAAGACTATCAAGCTTTCAATCGCACTAATTTTCGTTGCCGGGTTAGTCGCCGCGCTCGCCGGTAGAACGTTCGGCTATCCACCGCTGCTCGCTAAAGCCAAGAAGTTCGGCGCCAAGGACTGCACGTTCTGTCACGTAGACCCCGAAGGTGGGCCTCCGTGGAACGAGCGCGGCAAATGGCTGATCGCCGAGAAAGAACGTCGAGGCGCCGAGACGGTCGACGTTGAATGGCTCGTGGATTACAAGCCGGGTAAGACTGCCGATCAGAAGCCGGCCGAGCCCCGAAAGATCGACGATAAAAAACCTGCTGCGCAACCTGGAAAGGCTGATCCGAAGACCTTCGACGATTACATCGGCGAGTACGAAGCTAATCCTGTCGGCGTCCTGATTATCACTCGCGAAGGCGACAAGCTGTTCGGCCAACCCCGTGACCACGGTGACAAGCAAGAGCTGAAGCCGGAAGACGACGGCAGCTTTTCAGTTGCCAATGTCAACGCCAAGATAAAGTTTGTTCGCGATGACAAGGGCAAGGTAACCGAAATCGTCGTCAACTTGAACGATCAGGAGTTGAGGGGCAAGAAGATCAAGTAGCGCTTCCATTCGGCATTTGCCATTTGTCGCTTCGGTTCAAAGCAGCGAAGAATGAGGTGCAAGGCTGTCTTATTCCTGTCGCAGTGTCTGCTCCTGGTTTCTCTTGCTGCTGGATGCCACAAAGCAACGGATCGTTCTCCGATCATCCTTACGTTGAACGGGCGTGAGATCCATCGAGATGAGTTCGAGCGTTTCCTCTCACTAAAGCTCGGCGACATGAGCACCGCCGACAGCTCCGACTCGATTCGAAGCCAGATGCTCGACGAGTACATCAAGCGTCGGCTGGTGCTTGACGACGCGACACGACTCGGGCTGAGCGTTAGCGGCGCAGAAATAGAGCAGACCGCTCAAAAGAATCCGCAGATGAACGCTGCCACTGCCGGCGATGCCACGCGCAATGAATTAGCTCGCGATCTATTGGTTGAAAAGTACTATCGACAAGTAGCCTTGCGGGACGTGCGCGTCTCGTCCGACGAAATCAAGCAATACATCGAAAAGAATCAATCGCGACTCACAGATCGCACTGGGTTTCTTGTGCGGGAGATTCGCGTCGCGTCTCGCGAGGAAGCAGACCGTTTACGCCGAGAGGTGACGGAAGGCGGTCGCGACTTTGCCTCGATTGCGCGGCAGCATTCTGACGCCACGGGCTCCGAGCAGAGCGGCCTGGCGCGCTACGATGAAGGTCAGTTACCTGATGTGCTCGCAAGCGCAGTAAAGAAACTTCGTCCTGGCGACGTCAGCCCGGTCGTAGAATCTAACTACGGATTTCACATTTTCAAGCTCGAGCAAGTCATCAAACCTCATTCCCCCGAAGAACGCCGCTCGAAGCTGGACGACCGGCGGGAGATGCTGGCCGACGAACTGATTGCGCGGAAAAACCAGCAGGCGGTTGACGCTGTTTTGGAACGCCTTGCTTCGGAGGCAACGATCAGAATAAACGATCCAGCGCTGGGCTTCACATACACCGGCCAGATGAGGCATAATTGACGTTTAACACCAGCCCGACGAAAAGCGTGATACGTGATGGGTGATTCGTGAACGAAGGTTTGGCCAACATCACGGATCACGCATCACGGATTACAGAGGATGTGTCAATGAAGTTAGTTATTTTGTTCCTTACAGTCGGTTTTGTTCTAGCGCTGGCGGCAACGTCGCGGGCGCAGGAGCCGGAGCTGATCAACGGGATCGTAGCCCGCGTCAACAACGACATCATCACTATCGCCGATTACAACAACGCCCTGCGCGATTTCAAAGAAGAGCTTACCCGCCAGAT
>DATFWM010000684.1:0-2899 GCA_035259295.1 Blastocatellia bacterium
AGGAACCTGTCGGATCGGTGGGCGAGTTCAGCCTGCGTGGCGGAATCCTGGATGTTTTCTCACCCGCTCACGATACTCCACATCGAATAGAGTTCTTTGGCGACGCGGTCGAATCGATCCGAGAATTTGATCCTGATCCACAACGCTCAGTCGGACGCGCAACAGAATCGGTTATCGTTCCGCTCCGCGAGCTTTCGGTTCGTCGCGAAGAGTTCATGTCCTGGGCAGAGGCGGCAGAGCGCCACTTTCAGGATGACCGTTTCCGGCGTGATCTGAGAGCCCGCCTGGCTCACGCGGAGCGCGGCGAAACTTTTCCTGGATGGGAATACCTGATCCCTCTCACCCGGCCTCTCACGTCCTCGGCATTTGATTATTTCCACGATGCGGTTCTTGTAATCGATGAGCCGGTCGAGATCGAAAAGCGAGCGGCGGATCTCCATCGCTACCTTGCGGCTAGATTCTCGCTCGCCGATGACGCCGGGGAGCTGGCACTACCGCCCGACAAACTCTTTTTGACTGCGGAAGAGTTGCGAACGAAGCTTGAACAATCAACAAGAGTTGAGCTTCGACTGCTGGGCCGGGACGCCGCTGCAACGGACGAGCAATTCAGTACAGCAAACACCGATATCGCTGTTTCAGAGGACGCTGACAGTCTTGTTGCCATTCTTGCAAGTCGTCAAAGTGCGCCGTTGTTCTTGTTTCCTGTTACGCCCGGTATACCCGACGTCTCGATCATCTCGCAGTCGCCTCGCCGGTATCACGGCCGCATCTCTGACCTGGCCCACGATCTCGAATCAGAAGCCCGCACAACCTTATTCGTGTTGCCGAGTCTCGGGCTCGCGGAACGCGTCAACGAAATGTTGTCGGAGTACGGCGTAAATGCAGAGCTGTTACCTTCGACGGCCGCCAAAGAGCGCGGATCTTCATCGCTCGCTGCCAATCGAATCGTAACTGTCGGAAGGCTCACCAATGGGTTCACCTTGCCGGCCGCCGAGCTGTCATTGCTCACCGAGAGCGACGTGTTTGGCGATGTTGAAAGGCCTTCGCAGCGGACGGTTCCGAAGAAAGCGAGAAAGAGACGGACTGCTGCAGCGTTCCTCTCAGATCTCGGAGATTTGAAGGTTGGAGATTATGTTGTCCACGTAGATCACGGGATCGGCCAGTTTCAGGGTCTCCTCCAGATCGCAACTGCCGGCGGTCCGACTGGTAACGTAGCCGCCGGGCTGGAACGCGGCCGGGGTGATACTCGTGAGTTCATGTTGTTGACCTACGCTGAAGGGGCTCGGCTCTATGTTCCGGTCGAACGGCTGGATCTCG
This sequence comes from Blastocatellia bacterium, assembly GCA_035259295.1. Taxonomy (GTDB): domain Bacteria; phylum Acidobacteriota; class Blastocatellia; order UBA7656; family UBA7656; genus Onstottus_A. The sequence goes on from DATFWM010000684.1 coordinate 1,318, forward strand.
TCCAGCGCTACTCAGCAAGCGAAGGCCATCGACCGCAACTCGACAAGTTGGGAGGGGTCGGTTGGCAAAAGGCCAAGGCGCGAGCGCGTCGAGCAATGCGCGACATGGCTGAAGAGCTGTTAAAGCTGTACGCCGAACGTCGCCTGGTTAAAGGCCATGCTTACGGCGTTGATACACCCTGGCAGCAGGAGTTTGAAGACGCGTTCGAATACCAGCTGACGCCCGACCAGGAAGCTGCCATCGACGACGTCAAAGAAGGCATGCAGAGCCCGCAGCCGATGGACCGCTTGATCGTCGGTGACGTGGGTTACGGCAAGACGGAAGTGGCTATGAGAGCCGCTTTCAAAGCCGTGATGGAGGGGAAACAGGTTGCGGTGCTCGCGCCCACAACCGTCCTGGTTTATCAGCACTACAAGACTTTCTCTCAAAGGTTCAGTCCTTTTCCGGCACGTATCGAGATGCTCTCGCGGTTTCGATCCACCAAAGAACAAAAGGAGGTCGTAAAAGCGCTGGAGGCCGGAGCGGTGGATGTCGTGGTCGGAACCCACCGTCTGCTTTCAAAGGACATCCGGTTCAAGGATCTCGGTCTATTGGTCGTGGATGAGGAACAACGATTTGGCGTCGCGCACAAGGAGCGGATAAAACAGATGCGCAAAAAGGTCGACGTCATAGCGATGTCGGCTACGCCCATACCGCGCACTCTCAATATGTCGTTGGCAGGTCTGCGCGATATGTCTGTAATCGAAACTCCACCGCGCGACCGTCTGGCGATCCAGACTCATGTGGTTCAGTTTTCCGATTCTGTTGTCCGATCGGCCATTGAGCTCGAGCTTCAACGCAGTGGTCAGGTCTTCTTTGTTCACAATCGGGTCGAGACGATCTACACAATCGCTGAGCTGATCGGCAGGCTCGTGCCACAGGCGCGCATCGGGGTGGGGCATGGGCAGATGGCCGAAAAGGAACTTGAAGAAGTAATTCTCAAGTTCATCCGACACGAGCTCGACGTTCTCGTATGCACCACGATAATCGAGAACGGAATCGATATTCCGCTGGCGAATACGATCGTCATAAATCGGGCTGACAAATACGGTCTGGCACAGTTGTATCAATTGCGCGGACGAGTCGGACGTTCGAACAGACGCGCATACTCGTATCTGCTCATTCCGGCCGAAGATACTTTGACCGACATAGCGCGGCGCAGGCTGGCGGCGATACGCGAGTTTTCCGATCTCGGTGCCGGGTTCCGCGTTGCGGCCCTGGACCTCGAGCTTCGCGGCGCCGGCAATCTGTTGGGCGCACAGCAATCAGGACAGATCGATGCAATCGGGTTTGACCTCTACACGCAGATGCTCGAGCGCACAGTGAGAGAGTTGAAAGGCGAACCGGTTGAAGACGAAGTATCAACGGCTATCAATTTGGGAATCGACATTCGAATTCCGGAAGACTTCATTTACGACATGAGCCAGCGGCTCAGAACATATAAACGAATCTCATCGGCTGAAAGCGAAGACGAACTCGCTGACGTGTATGCTGAGATTGCGGACCGTTATGGAACTATCCCGGAAACGGTCGAAAACCTGTT
>DATFWM010000685.1:0-5904 GCA_035259295.1 Blastocatellia bacterium
GATCGTGCTCTACTGCCAAAGGCTGAACCTGAAACATCCACCCACTGCCGTGGGTGGGATTCCCGGAGCAGCCACGCCTCTCTCTTGTAGGCCGGGGCCCAACAATCCATCACCCACTGCCGTGGGTGGGATTACGCGAAAAGATGACGCGCACCCGGAAGCAATCACTGCAAAGACGAAAGTTCCCGCTTGAGCTTACTGCCCATTCTGATATGGTAATTGTCCATGAGAATGACCCGACGTGACTGGTTGATGGGCGCGGGCACTTTCTTGACCGGCGGTGCGCTCGGCGGAAGCGTCTTCGGCGCGTCTCGTCGCAAGAGACGCACGCGAGGCCGCAGGAAGCTCAGAGGTCGCGCTGTCAGAGGCGCGCGTCTTCGCAACGCGGTGCAAATTTCCGACGCTGGACCTCTGTCCGGAGCGAAGCTGTTCGAAGATGTAATCACGTACTACAATCTCGGCGAGCATCGGACTGCTACCGAAGCTGACCTCAAGACTTCGCAGTGGCTCGCTGACCATCTTCGTGGCGCCGGTCTTGCGACAACGTTTCAGTCCTTCTCGCTGCGGCAGTTCTTCTTTCAACAGGCGGGTCTGACGATCGCCGGTCGACGCATCCGAGCCTTTCCGCTCTGGTTTCCGCGCCCCACTGAAAACGGTCCGTTGAATACTTCGTTAACGCTGTTTGATAAGGAGAATCCGCGCGGTGTGTCTGAAAAAATCGCGTTGTTGAAATTTCCGTTTGATCCGCGCGCGACGGTAACCGCAACTCGCACGGACGGCATCGATTCATCGGTCAAGACAAGGGAAGGGATTGAAGCCGGTCGCGTTGGCCCGACTCACAGCGAAGTGATTAACGCAGCAGCGAAAGCTGGGGCTCGCGCTGTGGTGGCAATTACCGAAGGCCCGACCGGCGAGATAATCGCTTTGAACTCACCGGAAGGCGCCGAGCCATGGCCTATTCCTGTCGCGTTGGCTGGTCCTCGCGATGAGCCCGCCTTGATGGAGGCGGCGAGATCTGGCGTCGCGGCATCGTTATTCGTGGACGGCGTTGACCAACGCGAGACGAGAGCGAAGAACGTCATCGGGCGACTTGATCGCGGAAAAGAGCTGATAGTGGTTTCGACGCCGCAGAGCGGATGGTTTCGATGCGCGGCTGAAAGAGGGCCGGGTATCGCGCTGTTCCTGGGACTCGCGCGCTGGGCAAGCCGCCGCGCGTCGGAGACTGGCTTCTTGTTCGTGTCAACCTCAGGTCACGAGCTCGGCGGGTTGGGAATGAAAGCGTTCTTGAAAGAACTGGCTCCGTCGTCCGATCGCGTGTTGTGTTGGCTGCACCTTGGCGCAGGCATCGCGGCCTATGCCTGGGAAGAAACGGCGACGGGCTGGAAGAGGCTCCGGGAGCCGGATTCAAGGCGATCACTGATGACAAGCGCCGATCTAGTTCCGATACTCACTTCCTCTTTTGCGGGTATGCCCGGGCTCACTCCAACAGTTGGCCGCGCGGTTGGCGAGTTTGAGTACATCATCAACGCGCGTTATCGGGTGTGTGGCATCGCCGCCGCGCATCGTTTTCATCACACGCCGGCGGACAGTCCGGAGATGACCGGGCCGGAGATACTTGAACCGGTGGGAAGGGCTTTGGTTAGGACGATCGAAGCAATCGAGACTCGCTAGAAAGATCGCGAACCTAAGTTGTCATAATCCGAGTCCAGTCGCTCAAGCGGAGATCTTCATCACATGAATTGAGAAAGCAGCAGTCTGGACCTTTCCTGCTCCTCTCTATCCTTCCGAATTGAGGTAGGGGTATTAGTGTGTTGCTGAGTATACAATTTGAGTGTGAACTGAGTGAGAGACTCTCAGCGACAGCCGCGGAGCGGCGGCAGAATGTAGCCCAGGGCATAAGCCCTGGGTTATCGGCGAAAGACAAGGGGCGAGCCCCGGAAGGGCGAAAGAGATTCTTACCGACTACTTCTGTCGCCCCTTCCGGGGCTTGGAATGCGTATTTAGCTCGACGACTCACCACCAGTTCGGCTCTGACTTTATCAACACGCTAGTACACACTACCCGGATTGACACGACATGATGTTGATAGATAGAGTCACACTACATTGTCTAGGCTGAAGCTCGAAAAGTTGTTTCTCGGAGGCAACGAATTGAAGCGCAGGTTATTAATTGGGATCTTGGCGTCTGCGCTCGCAAGCATCTTTCTCGCTTATGCTGCGAGCGGCGATTCGAGCGACTCGTCAAAGCAGCCCGTAGATTTCAATCGGGATATTCGCCCGATCCTCTCCGACAAGTGCTTTGCCTGTCATGGCCCTGACGATGGGCAGCGGAAGGCCCGCCTCCGATTCGACACCAAAGAAGGCGCTTTCGCAAAGCAGGGGATAATCGTTCCGGGCGACTCGGCTAGCAGCCGTTTGATTGAGCGCATCACCGCTAAAGACCCTGCGATGCGAATGCCGCCGCCCGAATCGGAACTGACCTTGAGCGACAAGCAGATTGAGCTTCTTCGCAGATGGATCGATGAGGGCGCGAAATGGGAGACGCACTGGGCATACATTCCGCCCAAACGACCTGAATCACCAAAGGTCAACAACGCGGCGTGGCCTCGCAACCCGATTGATAACTTCATTCTTGCGCGGCTTGAACGCGAAGGGCTGAAGCCACAGCCCGAGGCGGATCGTATCACGCTGCTGCGTCGCGTGACTTATGACCTGACGGGGCTGCCGCCGACTCCGGCAGAGATTGATTCGTTTCTTCGAGACAAATCAACCGACGCTTACGAGAAGCGAGTGGATCAGCTTCTTGGCTCGCCGCATTACGGCGAGCGAATGGCCATGCACTGGCTCGATCTCGCGCGTTACGCGGACACGCACGGCTACCACATTGACAGCCATCGCGATATGTGGCCCTGGCGAGACTGGGTCATCAAAGCGTTCAATCGCAACACGCCGTTCGATCAGTTCACAATCGAGCAGCTTGCCGGCGACCTTCTGCCGAATGCAGCCGCGGATCAGAAGATCGCTTCCGCGTTCAACCGCAATCACATGATTAACTTTGAGGGCGGCGCGATTGCAGATGAGTACCAGGTCGAGTACGTGGTCGATCGAGTGGAGACTACGTCAATCACCTGGATGGCGATGACGATGGGTTGCGCGCGCTGTCACAATCACAAGTATGATCCGATCACTCAAAAAGAGTTCTATCAATTCTACGCTTTCTTCAACAACCTGCCTGAAAAGGGACTTGACGGGAGAACGGGCAACGCCGATCCAGTCTTGACGCTTCCGACGCCGGAACAGAAAACGCGTCTGGACGAAATCAAAGCCGCTATCAAATCGAAAGGGGATGCGCTGTCAGACAAGCAGGTGAAACCGGCGCAGGAAGAATGGGAGAAATCGTTCATCGGCAAACCTGCGGCGTCGCCTCGCGATGGACTTACTGCGCATTACGAGTTTGACGGCAGCCTCTCCGATATATCGGGCCGATATCAGCATGGACACACGGTCAAAGGCGATCCGACTTTCGGCGCTGGTCAAGTAGGTCGCAGCATTTCATTGGATGGCGAAACAGAAGTGAGCTTCGGAAACGTCGGCTCGTTCGATCGCGGCGACTCGTTCAGTCTCGCCCTGTGGTTCAGGGGCAATAGCAACGTACCTATCACCTTGCTACACAAGATTGAGAACCCGGAGACGCGGCGCGGGTATGAGATGTTCTTTGACGATATCGCGCTCATCGGCATTCAAAGTTACGCCGCGCGTCTCACAATCAGACTGACGTCGCGCTGGCCCGACAGTGCGGTTCAGATTCGCACAAAGAACCGGCTGGCATTCGGACCATGGCATCACGTCGCGCTCACTTATGACGGCTCAGGCAGGGCCGCAGGTCTGAAGCTCTATGTGAATGGCAAGCTCAACGACACAGAAGTCTTGCAGGACAATCTTTCAGGTTCTATTCAAACATCGGCGGAGTTGGAAATCGGAAACAAGCAATTCGGCAAGCCCTTCAAAGGGCAGCTTGACGACCTCCGATTTTACAACCGCGCGCTGTCAATCGGTGAGATCGAGCATCTTGCGATTCATTATCCCGTGCAGGCAATTCTTTCGGGCGTATTCGGCAAGCGAACGAACGAAGAGAGCGGGCGCGTCCGTGATTACTTTCTGACGCACGCTGCGCCTGAATCCTTCCGACAGCAATACGCTGAGCTGAAGAATCTGAGGAAGCAGAGAGAAGTACTTGATAAACAGATACTTACCGTGATGGTGATGGGCGAACTCGAAAAGCCGCGCGAGACCTTCGTGCTCGCTCGCGGCGATTACCGCAACAAGACCGAAAAGGTCAGCGCGGGCGTGCCTTCGGTGCTTCCGCCGCTCCCGAATGATGCGCGGCCAAGTCGGCTTACTCTTGCAAAGTGGCTTGTTGATCCGTCGCATCCGCTGACTGCGCGCGTTGCGGTCAATCGCTACTGGCAGATCTATTTTGGATACGGGCTGGTGAAGACTGCGGAAAACTTCGGCTCCCAAGCCGAGCCTCCATCTCATCCTGGGCTGCTCGACTGGCTTGCCACCGAGTTCATCCGCACGGGCTGGGACATCCGCGCGATGCAGCGGTTGATTGTGACTTCGGCAACGTATCGCCAATCATCGCGGGTGACGCCAGAGCTTCTTGAGAAAGACCCGGAGAATCGGCTGCTTGCGCGGGGCCCGCGACTGCGTCTGCAAGCAGAGATGATTCGCGATGGCGCGCTCGCCGCGAGCGGACTTCTCAACCGCGAAATCGGCGGACCGAGCGTCTTTCCGTATCAGCCAAAAGGGTTGTGGGAAGAGATGGCATTCGGCGACGGCTTCTCCGCGCAGTCCTACACCGAGAGCTCAGGCAAAGACCTGTACCGTCGCAGCATGTACACATTCTGGAAGCGCACGGTTCCTCCCGCATCGCTTGCGACGTTCGATGCGCCTGACCGTGAGAAGTGCATTGCGCGCCGCGCGGTCACGAGCACGCCGCTTCAGGCGCTCGTGATTATGAACGATCCGACTTACGTCGAGGCCGCTCGCGCGCTCGCGCAGCGCACAATGATGGAAGGCGGTAGAGATGCTAACAGTCGAATCAGCTACGCATTTCGATTAGCGACTGCGCGCAAGCCCTCGGTGGAGGAATTGCGCGCGCTCGGCGAATTGCTTCTTCGTCAGCTTGATCACTATCGCAGTGACAAGAACGCCGCGCTCCAATTGTTGAACGTCGGCCAATCGAAGTGGGATGCGAGGCTCGACGCAGTAGAGCTTGCGGCGTGGACAACGGTGGCGAGCGCGATTCTTAATCTAGACGAGACGATCACGAAGGAGTAGACCAATGGATTTCAAGCGAGAACTTGAGCTGACGTTGACACGACGCCAATTCTTCGGGGTTGCCGGAAAGTTCGCGCATCTTGGTATCGGCGTTGCGGCGCTCGCTTCGCTGGTTGAGCCGAAACTATTCGCCGCCGTTGCTAATAGCGACTCAGATCGTGACCCTAGGACCGGCGGCTTGATTGGTTTGCCGCACTTCGCGCCGAAGGCCAAGCGGGTGATCTTCCTGCATCAGTCGGGCGGCCCTTCGCAGATCGAGCTGTTTGATTACAAGCCGATGCTTAACAAGTATCACGGCACCGAGATACCTGATTCTGTGCGAATGGGGCAGCGCGTGGCCCAAACGATGGGACAATCATCGCTCCCTGTCGCAAGATCGCTCTTCAAGTTCGGCCAGCACGGCCAGTCAGGCGCATGGGTCAGCGAGCTGCTGCCTCACACTGCGAAGATCGTTGACGACATAAGCATCGTCAAGACCGTTCATACGGAAGCGATCAACCACGACCCGGCCATCACGTTCATTCAAACCGGCAGTCAGCAGCCCGGAAGAGCGAGCATGGGC
>DATFWM010000686.1:0-7081 GCA_035259295.1 Blastocatellia bacterium
CCTTGGTGTTTCAGGGCAAGTACCGCAGCCAGCCCCGGAGAAAGTAATGAACGTGGAATACCTGATCAGCGGAATAATAGCTTTGTTGCTGCTCGGTTACTTGACTTACGCGCTGCTGAAACCCGAGAGGTTTTGAAGTCATATACGCGCAGCCGTGGGGCCGCGCGTGCAGGGAACGTGAGATGACATTCAACGGACTCTTACAACTGGCCGTTTACTTTCTGGTGTTGCTCGTGGTGACCAAGCCCCTCGGCGTTTATATGACTCGCGTGTTCTCGGGCGAGAAGACCTTCATGAGTCGTTTACTCGGCTGGTTGGAGCGACTGATCTATCGTGCTTGTCGGGTTGACGCCGAAGCCGAGCAACACTGGACGGCTTACACGGCGGCGATGCTGATGTTCAGCGTCGTCTCGCTGCTGGTGCTTTACGCGCTCGAGCGGCTTCAATACTATCTGCCGCTCAATCCGCAGCAATTTCCCGGAGTCTCGCCCGATCTCTCATTCAACACCGCTGTTAGCTTCACAACCAACACGAACTGGCAGGCGTACTCCGGGGAGTCGACGATGAGCTACCTCGTACAGATGGCCGGTCTGGCTTTTCACAACTTCACGTCTGCCGCTGTGGGCATAGTGCTGGCGATCGCCTTCATCCGAGGCATCGCCAGGCGCGAGGCAAAGACCGTCGGGAACTTTTGGGTTGATCTCACTCGGTGTTCGCTTTACGTGCTCATGCCTTTTTGCGTGGTCGGCGCGCTCGTGTTGGTCTCGCAAGGCGTGGTGCAGAACTTCAAACCCTACACCCAGGCTGCGCTCGTCGAGCCACAGCAGGTTACTAAGACCGATCCCGACACGGGAAAGGAGACTACCGAAACAGTAACCGATCAAACGATCGCCCAAGGCCCGGTCGCTTCGCAGGAAATCATCAAAGAGCTTGGAACTAACGGCGGAGGGTTTTTCAACGCAAACTCCGCACACCCGTTCGAGAACCCAACACCGCTGTCAAACTTCCTCGAGTTAGTTTCGATCTTCGCCATCGGATCCGGCCTGACTTACACGCTCGGGCGAATGACCGGCAATCAGCGGCACGGTTGGGCGGTCTTCGCGGCGATGTCGATTCTATTTCTCGCCGGCTTCTTCGTCACCTATTACTTCGAGGCTCGCGGCAATCCAAACTTCGCGGGGCTTGGAATAAGCCAGGCGGTGATCGCGACAAAAGACGGCGAGCAAGCGGGCGGTAACATGGAAGGCAAAGAAGTCCGCTTCGGCATCGCGAATTCAGCGCTGTGGGCGACGGTCACTACCGATGCCTCGTGCGGCGCCATCAACTCCTGGCACGACTCCTTCACGCCGCTCGGAGGGATGGTCCCGCTGGTCAACATCATGCTGGGCGAGATTATTTTCGGCGGAGTGGGCGCGGGGATGTACGGGATGCTGGTGATGGTCGTGCTGACGGTGTTCATTGCCGGATTGATGGTGGGGCGCACGCCTGAGTATCTCGGCAAGAAGATTGAATCGAAAGACGTAAAGATGGCGATGCTTTACGTGTTAGTGTTCGCGCTGTCGATCTTGTGCTTTTCAGCGTGGGCGAGCGTCGCGCCTTACGGTGTATCCAAGATCAACAACGGCGGGCCTCACGGTTTGTCAGAGATTGTTTACTCTTACACGTCGGCGACCGGCAATAATGGCTCCGCCTTCGCGGGAATCAACGTCAACACCTATTGGTACAACACCACGCTTGGAATCGCGATGTTGGTCGGACGTTTTCTGATGATCATCCCGATGATGGGAATAGCCGGGAATCTGGCGGCGAAGAAGATTGTGCCTCCTTCAGCGGGAACGTTTCCGGTTTACACGCCGCTGTTCGTGTTGCTGCTAATCGGCGTGATTCTGATAGTCGGAGCGCTGACGTTTTTCCCGATGTTGTCGCTCGGGCCGATAGTCGAGCACTACTTGATGAATTCTGGAACGATGTTTTGAGAGTGATGCGTGATCCGTGATACGTGATGGGTGATCTTCAGTTTTCCGGTTCACGCATCACGGATCACGAATCACTTTGGAGTTCTATGTCAGAAAGAGCTGAAGCCAGACCATTGTTCGACCCGCCGATAGTCAGACGAGCGATCAAGGATGCGTTCGTCAAGCTCGATCCTCGCCAGGTCGCGCACAACCCGGTGATGTTCGTAGTCGAGATCGGCAGCATCCTTACGACTCTGCTCATCATTCGCGACATCGCTCAGGGCAATACGACCAATCTTCTATTCACCATTCAAGTAACGTTGTGGCTTTGGTTCACAGTGTTGTTCGCGAATTTCGCCGAAGCGATGGCCGAGGGGCGCGGCAAAGCTCAAGCCGACGCTCTTCGCAAGGCAAAGACTGAGACTGTTGCCAATCGCGTTGTGGGAGACGTGAGCCTAAGCGTTGATCTTGTGAAGACCGAGCAAGTGCCTGCTCCCAAGCTTCGCAAAGGCGACGTCGTACTGGTGCGCGCGGGCGAGTTCATACCAGGCGACGGCGAGGTCATCGAAGGCGTGGCGTCGGTGGATGAATCGGCGATCACCGGCGAAAGCGCGCCGGTCATTCGCGAGTCGGGCGGCGACCGGTCGGCAGTCACCGGCGGAACGAAGGTGATCTCCGATTGGATCAAAGTGCGAATTACCTCGAATCCGGGAGAGACTTTCCTGGATCGAATGATAGCGCTAGTCGAAGGCGCCGAGCGTCAAAAGACCCCAAACGAAATTGCGCTGAACATTTTGCTCGCGGGGTTGACCATTATTTTCTTGCTCGCGGTCGTGACTCTACTGCCTTACGCAATCTATAGCGTGAACGCTTCGGATCCTTCAGCCGGCTTCGCGAGGACATCACCGCCCTCGATCACGGTGCTGGTCGCTTTGCTCGTTTGTTTGATTCCAACAACGATCGGCGGCCTGCTCTCCGCAATTGGCATCGCGGGAATGGACCGGCTGATTCAACACAACGTGCTCGCAATGTCGGGTCGAGCAGTCGAAGCTGCGGGCGACGTGAACACGCTGCTGCTCGATAAGACTGGGACAATCACGCTCGGCAACCGGCAGGCGGTCGAGTTCATTCCAGCCGACAGCATTCCTGAAGCTGAGCTTGCGGACGCCGCGCAGTTGTCGAGCTTGTCGGATGAAACGCCCGAAGGCCGCTCGATCGTCGTGCTCGCTAAAAGCAAATACAACCTGAGAGGTCGCCAGCTCGCCGCGCACGAAGCCAGCTTTGTTCCGTTCTCGGCGCAGACCCGAATGTCTGGCGTCGACATCGATGGTCGCGCAATTCGCAAAGGCGCGGTCGACGCTGTCAGCGAGTTCATCAAAGCCGCGGGAGGCGTCGTACCATCTGAGATGAAAGAGACGGTCGAGCGAATCTCGCGCTCGGGCGGCACGCCGCTGGCTGTGGCTGATCGCAGTCGCGTACTGGGCGTCATCCACTTGAAGGACATCGTCAAAGGCGGGATGAAAGAGCGCTTCGATCAGCTTCGAAGAATGGGAATCAAAACGGTGATGATAACCGGGGACAACCCATTGACCGCGGCGGCAATCGCGCGCGAAGCCGGCGTCGATGATTATCTCGCCGAAGCCAAGCCAGAAGACAAGATGGTGTTGATCAAACGCGAGCAAGCCGAAGGAAAGCTGGTGGCGATGACCGGCGACGGCACAAACGACGCTCCGGCGCTCGCGCAGGCCGACGTCGGGGTCGCGATGAACACCGGCACGATGGCTGCCAAGGAAGCTGGCAACATGGTTGATCTTGATTCGAACCCGACCAAGCTGATTGAGATAGTCGAGATCGGTAAGCAACTCCTGATGACCCGAGGCGCCCTGACGACTTTCTCAATTGCCAACGATGTGGCCAAGTACTTCGCGATAATTCCGGCGATGTTCTCGACGTTGTATGCAGTGGCGGGAAGCAAGAGCGGACCGCTGGCGGCGCTCAACGTGATGCGGCTCGAAACGCCCGAGTCGGCGATCTTGTCCGCGGTGATATTCAACGCGTTGATAATCGTCGCGCTGATCCCGCTGGCGCTGCGCGGCATAAAGTACCGGCCGCTCGGCGCGGCAGCGGTGCTCAGACGCAACCTGTGGATCTACGGCTTCGGCGGAATCATCATCCCGTTCATCGGTATAAAGATCATTGATGTGATCATTTATGCAGTGGGGCTGGCATGAGTTTTTGCGGCTCAGCGGTTGTTTGCGTCTTTGCGCGAAACGATCCTTAGCATACGGAAAAATTTGTTTCGCGCAAAGACGCCAAGTGCCGCCAAGACGCAAAGGTGAAAGCCGTTATGAACATATTCAAACAAATCTATCCGGCAATTGCGATGACGGTTGTCTTGACTGTGCTGTTGGGGATCGTTTACCCGCTGGTGGTCGCGGGGCTTGCGCGAGTGATATTTCCGGCGCAGGCGGGAGGAAGCCTGATCGAGAAGGATGGCAAGGTGATTGGCTCGAGATTGATCGGCCAGCCCTTCACCGGCCCGGGCTACTTTCATTCGCGACCATCGGCGGCCGGAACCGGCTACGACGCGACTGCATCGGCCGGCACGAATCTTGGGCCCACCAGTCAAAAGCTGTTCGACGGCGTTAAGTCTATCGCGGATTCGTTGTCAGGAGAGGATCCAAACACATCGATCCCGATTGATCTGGTCACGTCGTCGGCGTCGGGGCTGGATCCGCACATTACGCCGGCTGCTGCTGAGTTTCAAGTGGCGCGAGTCGCGCGCGAGCGCGGCTTGAGCCTAGACGAAGTTCGTCGGTTGGTGGGCAAGCATATTGAGGGGCGGCAGCTTGGATTCCTGGGTGAGCCGCGAGTAAATGTACTCGAATTGAATCTGGCACTTGATGAAAGTCAGTACCGCGAGCAGTAGCGAGCGTCTGTTCGGCGACCGCCGGTCACGTGCCCGCGCTCGCTACCGCTCGCGGTGCTGACGCCGCTAGCCGTGAACAGTCTTAGAGGAAAACTTACATTCAGCTATGGCTTGCTGATTATCATAATCCTCGCCGTCAGCGCGTGGAGCATCTATCACTTCGCCAGCTTGGGCCGCGCGATCGACATCATCCTGGTCAACAACTACAAAAGCATCATCGCCGCAGCGAATATGAAAGAGGCCCTCGACCGCCAAGACTCCGCGGCGCTGTTCTTCATCGCCGGTCATTCGAAGAACGCGCGAGAGCATTTCGAAGCAAACAGCCAGAAGTTCGCTCACGAATTTGAGATCGCCGCGAACAACATAACAGAACCCGGCGAGGCAGAGATCGTCGCCGACATAAACGCAAAGTATCAGACATATAGAAAGGATCTCGAGAGTCTTCTTGCGCGGTCCCAACCGGGAGAGCTTTCCAGTTTCTATTTTCATCGCCTTGACCCGGAGTTTCTCGCGTTGAAGGACAAGCTCGACGACCTTTTGCAGCTGAATCAACAAGCAATGCTCGCGGCGAACGACCGGGCCGTTTCCGTCTCCAGGCGCGGAGAGATTTCGACCGCAATAATGGCCGCAATCGGGTTGACCGTCGCCCTCCTGTTCGCGTGGAGATTCAGCCAATCCGTCGCCCAGCCGATTTCAGTTCTGGCCGAGAAAGCCAAGCGAATCGGCGGAGGCGATTTCGATCAGCACATAAGCATTTCTTCCCGAGATGAAATCGGAGTGCTTGCAACTGAGTTCAATCGAATGCTCGTCCGCTTGCGCGACCTTCGTAAGAGTGATTACGGCAGGCTGTTGATCGAACAAAAGAAATCCGATGCCGTGATTGATTCCATCTGCGAACCGGTGATAGTAACCGACGCGCGCGGCCATCTAATAAAGGTCAATCGCGCAGCGAGACAGCTACTCGGTGACTCGACCAACGGCGACCGAGGTGATTCTGATCTTTCGCTTTCCGATCTCAAAGGAGGCGAACGCATCTTGAGCGCGGTACGGGACATTGTTTCAATGCAGCGACCGGTCGCCGCTGAAGATGATGCTGCGATTGTGCCCTTCAAGCTGGGCGGAGCGGAGCGCGACTTCCGTTTGCGCGCAACGCCGATGCGCGATTCGGAGGGAAGACTGATCGGCGCGGTAACCTTGCTCGAAGATATAACCGCGATCACTGAGGTGGACAAACTCAAGACGGAGTTCATCTCTATTGCGTCGAGCAAGCTTCGCGAGCCACTGCGCGCGCTCCAACTTGCGCTTCACGCGGTCGCCGAGGGATACACCGGCGAGCTGAATGAACAACAGAACGAGTTGCTGGAAGGCGCGCGCGCGAACGCTGACAAACTGGATGAGCTGATTGGCGACTTGCTTCAGCTCGCCGAGATAGAATCCGGAGCGCGACGACTCTCGCTCGAACGATTGCGACCAATTGAGCTGGCGCGCGGCGCGGTCGAGCGATTTCGTCCGGTTGCAGAGAGCGAGGGAATCAAGCTCGAGAACAAGGTCTGGCCGGACTTGTCGTGGGTCATGGGAGACCGCCCGGCGATCGCGACCATCTTCGATAACCTTGTTTCGAATGCGATACGTCATACGGCTCGCGGCGGCAGCATAACGGTCGAGGCCGCCGAGCACGTCGGACGGGTCTACTTCAGCGTGCGTGATACAGGCGATGGAATAGCTGAACAATATCTCCCGACAATATTCAGCAGGTTTGTGCGCGTCGGCGACCAGGCGGAGGGGAAGGGGCTGGGGCTTGCGCTGGTGAAGCGTCTGGTGGAAGCTCAAGGTGGGCAGGTCAGCGTTCAGAGCCGCCTTGGCGAAGGATCCACGTTCACATTCGCGTTGATTACTGGCGGACCCGCCAGCGTAAGGCATACTGCGTAAGTTTCGAGTTCAAGCATTAGCTTGTACTGAGATGTATGGTCACACTCAAAAAAACAATCGAACGGAAGGTTGATTCTCGACCGAGCGCCGAAGCATTTCTCGCAAGGCAAGAGCAGCCCGGTCGCGCGCGGCTCCGCGTTTATTTGGGCGCCGCGCCGGGCGTGGGCAAGACCTATCAAATGCTGGAAGAAGCTCACTTGCTCAAGCGTACGGGTGTCGACGTGGTGATCGGTCTGATCGAACCGCATGGCCGCGCGGACACCGAAGA
>DATFWM010000687.1:0-8939 GCA_035259295.1 Blastocatellia bacterium
GGCATCCGCCACAGAGAGCAGCGGCGACTTCAAACCCGCAAGATAAACGCGCGAGCCGTCGGGACCATAGATCGTGTTATGCGCGCCCGAGTTGGGTTCGATCTTGGCGATCACATCGCCGGTCAGCGCGTCAACGACGTGCCAGTGCGGACCCTCGAGCGAGGGCACATAAAGGAGCTTTCCATCCGGCGAGATGGCCATCCGGTCACAGCCGCCGTCGTAAGCTTTTTCCCAGACCTTCTTTTCCGTGAGAAGGTCGAAGCAGCCCAGCCGCTTGATCGTGCTGACGTAGACCTTCGCTGTCTTCGCGCTGGCAGCAATGCCCTTGACGTTTTCCGCCGTCCCACCTTTGGGCAACTCCCAGGTAGGAATTCGCTTTACGAACTTATAGCTGCTGTCTATGTCGTAAACCAGAATTCCGATTCCGCCGTACTCCAGGTAATTGCGAATGCCTGGAACGGCGACGTACAGAAGGTGTCTCTCTTTCTCGCCGGCAACTCGGGTGTGAGATTGAAAGACGAAAAGCAGAGCGAGCAAACATAACACGGCCACCGCGCGACTGCGTATCTTCATGATCTTCTCCTAAAATCGTCTCATCGGGAGGTCATCTCGTCGAGGAGGAATCACGCTCGTCACATTAGCTTGCTTCGCCCGGTCCCGGCCAGCAAAGCCGTCCTTCTCGAGCATCCTTTCCGCGCTTGCCTTAGAACAGCGTTTCATCTCTTGCAGTGCTGCGACTCTTTCACAAACCGAGCAGAATTCGCAAACGATCTTCGACTTCGTCAATTGTTTGCGCAGAGACTTTGCCGAGCTTTCTTTTCAAACGAGTCGTCGAAATCGAACGAACGTCCTCGCATTTCGCATAGCTCTTGACCGACAAACCACCTTCGGGCGGCGCAATCTCGACGTGAAGCGGAATGCCCTTCGCTTTTGAGGTAATTGGAATCGCTATGACGAGCTCGGCCGCACCGTGATTGAAAAGATCGACGGAAATAATCAAAGCCAGACGCGTGCCGGCCTGTTCCCGTCCCGCAGTCGGACTTAGATTGACAAGCCAGATTTCGCCGCGCGAGGCTTTTGTCATTCTCGCTCAACTCCGTCTGACAAGGTCTTCTCCCAAAGCCGGCGCTCTCTTAATTCTTCTTTCCAGGCTTTCTTATTGGCTTTCAGAGCCGCAAATGCCGCATCGGTAGCTTCCAGCACTTTGCGGCGGCGCAGATCCTCGAGAGCTTCGTCAATCAACGATTGCATCGATTGACCGTAATCCTCCGCCAAAGACTTTAACACTTGATACGACTGCGAACTGACTCTGACGTTAACGCTTGACATAAAGCACTAGACCTCTCGGTAGAGTGAATCGCTAACAATCATCGCAACAGAATTGTGCATAATTGTGCGTCGCAATTGCAACACATTTCTGTATGGACGCGTACATACTGCGTGCTGCACACGGCGCGATCAGACGCGCACGGCGGAAGCGTGCGCTTCCAGGTTACGGAATACCCATTCGCCGCAGCAGATCGGCGAAGCGCCGGTCGCTGCTGATTGAGTCCCGTACCGGCCCCTCTTTGTAAAAGGCCCCGATCGCACCCGTCCCCAGGCCACTGTTCCAGCCGCGTGAGGGCCATCTCCTTTTCGTTCAAGTCTCTCGTGGCTGTCCGTCGTCTGTGTGTACGGATTGCGCTTCGCCTGTCTGTGAGGACGGAAAAATGCTAGTCGCTGAAGTTTCGTCGCTCACCGGTGAGTCGCCAATAAGCAGCGCGCCATCAACGCGACAGAACTTCAGCGTCTCGTCAGTCTCAACTCGATTACATCTGGGGCAGCTCTTCATAGCTTTAGGCTTGCGCAACATGGTCCATTGCAAGGCCTAATTATAAGCAGCGTCATAGATTCGCCGACCTGACGCGGCGCTTGCGAGACTCTAAACCACAAATGCCAGGATCGCTACTTGAGCCTTAGGAGAAAAATCCCGTGGCCGACGCCTGCCGGCTCGTCGTTGCGCGCTGACTGAAACGCAAACCATTTTCCATCGGGGCTCACAACCGGGTTCGAGGCTTTATAACCTTCATAGTCGCCCCAACGAGTCATGCGAACGAAGTCGGTGCTGTTCGGTTCGAGCCGCAGCCTCCATAGATCAATGTACTTTGAGTTCTGTCGATCGGGACCTTGCTCGCGGCTCGATTCCACGAGAGTCCATTTGCCATCCGGCGAGATGCCTTCTACCTCGTTGTATTCATCCGGAATCTTGCGATAGGTCGTCACCTTCCCGGTGTTCAGGTCAACTCCCATCACGTCAGCATAGTGCGGAGCGCGATAGCAGGTGTATGTCAGTTCGGTGTCGTCGTTGCGAAAGTCCTGAGCTTCCAGAGTGCATTCGCTTGTTTTCGATTTGAGGATCTCTTTTTTGTTGGCCAGAGTAGGAACACCATCTTTGTAAACCACATCTGCCGTGTAGAGCACCGACTCCCCTCTCGCTATTCGATCTGGATATTGACCGTTGGTGTTTGCCCAGGCAATTTTCATCCGTTTGAGCGAGATCGCCACGCCTTCCGATATTTTATGATTGAGCGGCGCGGGAGGCGTCTTGGCGTCGGCTTTCATCACCCACATCTCCTGATCGCGCGACCTGGTTGTGCGGATGTCTTCAAACGTCCTCGCTCCGATCAGGAAAAAGTCACCGTTCGGCAAGTACTGCACGCGGAGGAATCCCTTGTGAAGGAAGTGGCCCGTGAGCAAACGAATCATCTTCGTCTCGAGGTTAATCTCGAAGGCATCGCCGTAGCTCTTGCCCATGAAGGCGATGCGCTTGCCGTCAGGGGACCACGCGGCTCGCTCCCCGAATGCTGTCAACCGCACGACGTCTTTGGGAGGATTTTCCTCGGGATTTCCGGTCTTTTTAGCCTGACCTAAGACTGATTCCGGAATACAAAAGATCGCTGCAACAAAAAGGGCGAGTAGAAGTGATCTCGCGAACATTGGCTCTTTCATGCCCCGATGTTCCTGTTCTTGGCTTGTGCTTTACGCCGCTGGCTTCGGCGTAACCACGAGCAATCGTTTCGGCGCGCGTCCGACCGGGATCGTCGCCAGCACTCGCTTTGTTCGCGCATCGATGGCGGTCACCGAATCAGCCGCAGCGTTGCTCACGAACACAATGCGATCGTCAGCAGTCGCAGTCAACCAGTTGGGCAACTCGCCCGTCTCGATCTTTGCGGTCTGCTTGAGGTCAGGCAGCGAGAAAACATAAAGCGCGTTTCCCGGACAGCTTGTCACCCAAAGCTCGCGGTCGTTATCCACGAGCAACAACCCGTGCGTGTAAGTGTTCAGGTAAGGCGGAGGCATGTTAGGCGGCAGCGGCGGCAACTCGACCTTGCGGATGATCTTCTTTTGATCCGGATCGAACACCGCAAAGCCATGCAGCTTCGACAACGCGACGTAAATCGGCGACCCGCGTTTTGAAATCGCCATCGGCCGCACGCCGGCCCCCATCGCTATTTCGTCGGTCACGCTCTGTGTCGCCGGATCGATCACCGTGATCTTTCCGCCGTTTATCGAGCCGAGGTAAACCCGCTTGCCGTCGGGCGACGTGTACATGTTGTGGGGCCACGCGGGAGCCGGCAGCCGCTTGATGACTTTCATTGCTTTGAGGTCGACGATCTCGAAGGCGTCCTCCCCTCGCAGCGGGATGTAGCAGTAGCGCTCGTCTTTGGAGAGCGTCGGCTTGTTCGGAGTCTTCCCGATTGGGACCTCGCCGATTATTTTGTCAGTTGCTGTATCGATGATCAGCAGCTTCTGGGTGTCCTCTACCGTGAGATAGAGTCGCGTTCCATCCGCTGAAGCGACCAATCCGTGAGGTCCGTGGCCAACCTTAAGTGAACGAATCACTTTCAGCGTAGAGGTATCGATGATCATGACGTCGTCGCCGGATGAGTTGGTAACATAGAGCTTGCTTCCATTCTCGGCGGAACCCGAGACCCAGGCTCTCGCGCCGCTCGAAATTGCGAGAGCGGCGAAGGTTAATGCAAGGATTACGCGTCGCATCAGTCTATCCTCCTCGGAAGTTTATAGCATTAACACCTCACTTCAGTGAGGTGGCTGGAGTTTGCCTCGTATCGGCCAACTCCGCAAGGAGTTGAATGTTTGTAGAACGCGCGCCGAAGTTGGTCCAAGTCCGTTAGGAGTTGAATGTTCTCAGCGGCACGAACAATTGTTCTATATCTGCCAGTTTTGTGCACCAACATTTCGCTCCTACGGAGTGAGGAATCACTTCGCACCATTGTTCTACAGACATCGCACTCCTACGGAGTGCAAACACCCAACTGACTGAAGTGAGGTGTTAATCGCGTCCAGTCTGCGCCCGTTGACCGGCGCCTCCACCGACGTCGAATCGCCGCACTCCGCTCACTACTCCACGTCGTAAAGCTTGATCCGTTTATCCTGAAGATACTTATCAAACCAATTCAGGATATGCTGCAAGCGTTCGATGCGATGCCACGGCGCGCCCGACCTCGACAGCTCGTGTGACTCATTCGGGAATCGCACCATCGCCGTCGGTATCTTGCGATACTTCAACGCCCGAAACATCATCTCGCCACCGTCGGCCGGAGGCGTTCGGTAGTCGGCCTCGCCTTCAATGAACATCATCGGCGTGGTGACGTTCTTCACGTACGTCAGCGGCGAACGCTTCGTGAAATCTTCCGGGTCTTCCCACGGCGCGGCGCGAAACCAAGTCGGCGTGTAAAGTGTGAAGTCAGCCGTGAACCAGAACCCCGCCCAATCTGCAATCGAGCGCTGCGAAACCGCTGCGGCGAATCGGGTCGTGTGGCCGACGGTCCAGTTGGTCAAAACGCCCCCCCCGCTTCCGCCGGTGACGCCCATCTTCTTAGTGTCGATGTAGCCGCGCTTCACGACTTCATCGACTCCGGCCATCAAGTCTTTGTAATCGTCGCCAGGATAGTTGTACTGAATGATGTTGCCGAAGTCCTGCCCGTACGAAGTGCTGCCGCGCGGGTTGGTGTACAGCACGACGTAGCCCTTCGCCGCCATCCATTGAAACTCGTGGGTGAAGTTGAAGCCGTAAGCCGCGTGTGGACCTCCGTGAATCTCGAGGATGAACGGATACTTCTTTGAAGGATCGAAGTTGGGCGGCTTCTGAATCCACGCCTGAATCTTCTTGCCGTCGAAGCTCGTGTACCAGATTTCTTCGGGGTCAGTCAGATTGAGCTGCGAGAACAACTCGTCGTTGACGCGCGTCAACTGAGTCACCTTGCCGCTCGCGGTATCGAGCAGGAACAACTCACCGATGCTTGTTGATGTCGAAAGCAGCAGAGCCATCTTCGAAGCATCGGGCGTCGCGGAGTAGCTCTGGACCTCGTGGTTGCCGCTTGTGAGGGCTTCGACTTTGCCGGTCGCAGCGTCAATTCGTTTAAGATTAGCCGCGCCGTGTTCGGCTACATTGACGTAGATCCAGCGGTCGTCTTTGCTCCAAAGGACTCCGCCGCCACCTCCGCCGCGAGGCGCGCGCTGGTCTCCGCCGATCCCACCGCCGATGTCGAAATCATAACTGGCAGTGAGGTTCTTCGGCGCCGAGCCGGCCTCATTGTTCATCACAAACAAGTCAGGCTGAGTGTAGGACTGGACGGGCTTATGTCCTTGCACGCCGCCGAACGCGATGCGTTTGCCGTCGTTGCTGAAAGTGTAATCGCGCATGCCGCCGTCAAAACTCAGCATCTTCCGCTCATCGCCGCCGTCGCGCAAGACTGAATAGAGATCAGTATGAGGCGGCTCGTAGTAAGGCTCCGCGACTCGATTGCCGACAAAGAAAATACGCGAGCCGTCAGGCGACCAGCTTATGTTGCCCTCGTCGAAGGCGCCCCTGGTGATTTGCTTCGGCTTAGGCTTCTCACCGGCGACTGCGGGCACGCTCACGGTCCAGATGTGCCCGTGAGCTTTCGGATTCAAATAACCCGCGCCGTTCGAGCGATACACAGCTTTGGTGATCACGCGCACGTCGCTGACGTGTTCGGGCGCTTTGTGCTCGCCGCCGCTCGCGGTACCGATAGGCTCGGCCTCTTCAGGATTGGGTTTCTCTTTCTCCTTGCTGGGGTCTTCGCGACTTACAAAAGCGATCGTCTTGCCGTCAGGCGACCACTCGAACGCGCCGGGGCTGCGAGGCGAGTCGGTGAGTTGTTGCGCTTCACCGCCATCGAGCGACAGCAGCCAAATCTGCGCCGGCTGAGGCTTACCGTCCCTTTCACCAGAGCGAATGAAGGCGAGCATCTTGCCATCGGGCGACCAGCGCGGACTTGTGTCGCGCGGGCCGGCGGTAAGCTGCCGCGCAGCGCCGCCGTCAATTGGCACAATCCACAACGAGGTGTCGTAGCGATCGGCTTTTTGATTCACCCACTCACGCACGAAAACGATGCGAGAGCCGTCGGGCGAGATTTGCGGATCGGCGATCCAGACGAACTTGAACAAATCCATCTCAGTGATCGCTCGCTTATCAGCGGCAAGCGAAGCTACCGAGCAGCTCAGTGCAATTATTAAAGCAGTCAAGATTAGAGAAACCGGGGTTCGGAATCTGATCTTCATTTGAGGTCTCCTTGGCTGAACAATGAGGCTCTTGGGAAGGACATGATGGCGGCTCGAAGCAGATTGTTCAAGCTCAAAAGTTCGGTTCATAAAAGTTGCGCAGGAGATTCATTCTTCTCGCGAGGTCTGTTACTATAGCGCCTCATCGATAAGTACTGTGAGCGGTGGCGAGCGTGGTTCAACGGCGAAGAGCAGTTCGCTCCCTATCGCTCGCGGTGCAGACCACGAGATGAGCTGATCACGAAAGGAGGACTGAATAGTGGAGAGACGAAAGTTCTTGGCTTCTTCTCTGGCCGCTTCACTCGCCGCAAATATTGACAAGGCCAACCTCATCGCTGCACAGGAGAAGGGCGATAGGTCACAGCCTGAATACTACGAGCTGAGGCTTTACCATTTGCGCAGCGGGCCGAAGCAGAAGCTGTTGGATGATTTCTATCGGCAGGCGGCTTTGCCCGCAATGAATCGCAACGGCATCGCGCCCGTTGGCGTCTTCAACGTCGCGTTCGGGCCAGACAGTCCCACCGTCTATGTGCTGCTTCCCTACAAGTCTATCGAGGCGTTCGGCTCGGCCAATGAGCGCGTCAGGGGGGACGCTGAGTACCAGAAGGCCGGCGCCGCTTTCATCACCGCGCCAGCGACTGATCCCGCATACACTCGCGTCGAAAGCTCGCTGATGGTCGCCTTCGATGGGATGCCCAGGCTGGAAGTTCCGCCGATGACGGCTGGGAATAAGCCGCGCATCTTCGAGCTTCGCACTTATGAGAGCCATAGCAAGAAAGCCAACAAGAAGAAGATCGAGATGTTCAACAGAGGCGAGATTGGGATCTTTCGGCGAACGGGACTCAGACCGGTCTTCTTCGGCGAGACTATGATTGGGGCGAAGCTGCCAAGCCTCACTTACATGCTCGTTTTCGATGATATGCAAGCGCGAGAAAAGAACTGGGCCGTCTTCAGAGATGATCCGGAATGGAAGAAGATGAGCACAAGCCCCGAGTTTGCCGACATCGTCTCGAACATCAGCAATGTGATCTTGCGACCGACTTCGTATTCGCAAATATGAGTTCTGAGTACAAGCTTCAGCTTGCTTTTTGAGTTCAACCCTTAAGACCATCGCAAGCTGAAGCTTGAACTCAAAAGCGCAAGCTGAAGCTTGTACTCAGAACGCTTGAGGTCTGAACGGCTCGAGGAGGACAACGCAATGAAGAGAATTCTACTGGCAGTCTTTAGCGCGGGATTAATCGCCGGCGCCGCAGGAACGATTGCAGCGATGAGCTGGCTGAGCGCGGCTTCAGCCGCCGAGAAGAATTCGAGCAAGGTCGTTCTTGAAAACGACAAAGTGCGGGTTAAAGAAGCCATCATGGTGCCGGGCGACAAGAAGCCTGGAATGCACACGCACGAGTACCCTCACGTCGGCGTGACAATTGATGGCGGCACTCTTCAGTTCAACTATCCTGATGGAAAAACCGAAACGGCTGAGTTGACTCGAGGCAGAGTCGGTTACCGTGATGCGAACGTGACTCACGAGGCAGTCAACATCGGCAAGAGCACTGTGCGGGTCATAGAAGTCGAGATCAAGTAAACTGCGACCGCCGTCTAAGTATTGCAACGTGAAAAGCGATAAGCGCTGCGCTAAGATTGAGGGAACTCCCACTATATGGGAAAGAAAGGGCTGTCGACTATCGTAGTCGTGTTCTGCGCTGCGACGGGTCTCTGCCTTTTGTTCAGCACATCCTTCGGACAGGGAGATTCTTCGCGTGCGTCAACACAAACGAACGAAGCTGGCAGCTTCGTAGGAGCGGGAAAGTGTGCTGAATGTCATCGCCGCATCGCGATCAGCCAACAAAGCTCCGCTATGGCAAAAGCTCTGCGCTTACCCGCCGACTGTGAAATTCTCAACTTGCACTCAAAGCTCGAATTTCGTAATGGCTCTTACTCTTATCGAATAGCCCGTGAAGCTGGCCGCAGCAGCTACGCCGTCTCCGATGGAGTGAACGCGATTTCCATACCGATTCTTTATTGCTTCGGATATGGCAAGACCGGCCAGACTTACGTGCTCGAATACAAAGGCACATACTACGAAAGCCGGGTCAGTTTTTTCCCGGCGATTCAGAGGCTTGATTTCACTCTTGGCGCTCCGCGCTCTGACCCGAAGTCTCTCGAAGATGCGATCGGTCAGGTGATGTTGCCGAAGGAGGCCGCGCGCTGCTTCAATTGCCACGCCACCGCTGCCGTCGGCTCGCGGGGGCTGCAACTGGATCACATGATGCCGGGAGTCAACTGTGAAGCCTGTCATGGTCCGGGTGAAAGACATGTTGCGGCGATGATGGCCGGAGGCTCCAAGGAGAAGCGCA
>DATFWM010000688.1:0-3274 GCA_035259295.1 Blastocatellia bacterium
AAAATCGCAAGATAAATCTTTGTAAAACTGTTGCAGGCGTCTAACCCGCCGAGATCACAGATCGCCCGTCGAGCTTTTTTCATGTGCGGCGCGTCGGCAGAATCGCCCAGCAGCTTAAGGACAAAGTATGCCTTCGATGACGCGCTCACTTCCGGCGGACCGCCTTCATAAATCGCCCAGCCTCCTTCAGGAAGCATCTTCTGACGAATGTAGTTTGCGGCTTTGCGGCAACGGTCTTCGTGAGACCGCCCGATGAAGTGCATCGTCAAGACGTATTCGGATTCGAGAATCGTGTCGCCTTCCAGCTCTCCACACCAGTGGCCGTCGGCATGTTGAATCTGAAGCAAGTATTCTTTAGCCCAGTCAATCGCAGCCCGCACGCGGTCGCGCAGCGACTCGTCGACTCTAGCAAGCCTGGCTGGACCGTGATTCAACGCCGTCATGCCATCAGCCTCTCAGGATGCAACAATTCTTGCGGCAAAGCGAAGTGGACGTTCTCGTCTTCGCCCGGCTGCTCTTCGAACTCAGTGGCTCCCATAACACGCAGGTGCTCAAGAACTCGTATCACCAATTCTTCAGGCGCCGATGCGCCCGCAGTCACGCCGACAATTCTCGCGCCGTTAAGCCATTCGGGTCGAATCTCGTTTTCGTCATTGACCAGATAGGCCGGAGTGCCTGCGACTGTGGAAACCTCCCGCAGTCTTTGAGAGTTTGAGCTGTTCTGCGAGCCTACGACCAGCAAGACATCGACCCGCTCAGCCATCTCCTTGACAGCGTTCTGTCGGTTTTGCGTCGCATAACAAATGTCGTCCTTCGCCGGGGACTTCACGTTCGGGAACTTCTGCTTGAGCGCCTCGATGATATCGGCTACGTCGTCAAGCGACAGAGTAGTTTGGGTCAGGTACATCACTCGGTCCGGATTTGGGACATCAAGATGGGCAACATCTTCCACCGAGCTGACAAGCTGCATCGGCGCTTCGCCCATTGTGCCTTCAACTTCTTCGTGACCGGGATGTCCGATCAGCACCAGCGAATAACCGTCGCGCGTGAATCGGATAGCTTCGAGGTGGACTTTTGTAACGAGCGGGCACGTTGCATCAATCACACGTAGCTTCTTGCGTTCCGCGAGCTCGACCACCTGAGGAGAAACGCCGTGGGCGCTGAAGACGCAGACCGCGCCATCGGGGATTTCCTCAATGTCGTCGACGAAAACGACATTGCGCTTGCTGAGGTTTTCCACGACGTATCGGTTGTGAACTATCTCGTGGAAGACATAGATCGGCGGCGGGAAAAAATCCAGCGCGCGCTCGACGATGTCAATGGCGCGCACGACACCGGCGCAAAACCCGCGTGGCTTGGCAAGCACGACTTTCTTAATCGGCATCAGTCAATCCCCGGCTCGGACGGCTGTAGCTTTACTTCGTTTCAGACTACAATGCCGAGCAGTGACTGTGGATTATAGCAATCGAGCAACTATGACTCAAACCACCACGGGTCCAAGATGACAGATTATCCCTGGAAAGGCGGTAAGAGACAGATCAGTGCCGCGAGCGTTAGCGAGCGGGTCCAACGATCCTCTGCGGTAAGGGACGAGATATTTCATGCTGCCAAATGATCCTCCTGCAATGACGGCGCGAAGTCATCAAACGGCAAGTCGCGCAACTCGATCTTTACTTCGCGCTCCGCGCCGCATTCATAGCAAGTTTGAATCAATCTGTTGTCGCTGGTTCGAGTGTGCGGAATGCCCCAGTAATGCCCGTGATTTCTGAGAAAAGCTAATATCTTCATCTTCTGTTCCTTTATCGCTGGCCTCATCCTCTAATTCAGTAAGACGCAGTCCACAACACGTTTGCTGCAAAAAAGATTCCATGATCAGTTCGATCAACAAAATCGGCCCGTTTGGCGCCCCTGTCTGCGCACATCCGTCCACATGTGAGACACCCGGTCAGCGAATCAGTACGTCGCGAAAGCTCGATACAGTCTATCGAATAGCAGAGAAACCGGTGTGCTATAATCGCGCCGCTGCGAGCGAACGGTGCGATTGCAGTCGCAAGGATGAAAGAGATTTACGAGGCAGAGCTGCGTGGCGTGACCAAGCGCTTCGGTGATGTGATCGCCGTCGACTCGGTTTCTTTATCCGTTCGACGCGGCGAGTTTCTGACGCTGCTTGGACCGTCAGGCTGCGGCAAGACTACGTTGCTTAGAATCATCGCCGGCTTCGAAACTCCCGATGCCGGGCGCGTAACGCTCGGGGGGCTAGATGTAACCGAGCTTCCACCTTATCGACGTGACGTTACGACTGTCTTTCAGCATTATGCGCTTTTCCCGCATATGAGCGTGTTTGACAACGTGGCTTTCGGGCTCGAACGCAGAGGTGTTACCCGTAAGGAAACCAGCCGCCGAGTTGAAAGCGCACTCGAGATGGTTAGGCTTTCCGGACTGGGGCGTCGTCAACCAAGCGAGCTGTCGGGCGGACAACAACAGCGCGTTGCGCTTGCTCGCGCCCTGGTGCTCGAACCGCGCGTGTTGCTGCTGGATGAACCGCTGGCGGCGCTTGATTTGAAGCTCAGAAAACAGATGCAGCTCGAATTGAAGGGCTTGCAGCAGCGACTGGGCATTAGCTTCATCTACGTAACTCACGATCAGGAGGAAGCGCTGACGATGAGCGATCGCATCGCGGTGATGAACGCAGGGCGCATCGAGCAGCTTGGCAGAGCTGAAGAAATCTACGAGCGCCCGGCGACGGAGTTCGTCGCGGGCTTCATCGGTGTTTCAAACGTCATCGAAGGCGTTGTTGAATCGGCCAGCGACGGGCGTCTAGTGATAGGCGTGGGCGACGCGCGAGTTTACGCCGGCGGAAGTGGGATCGCGTCTGGTGAGCGCGTGCGTTTGCTGGTGAGGCCGGAGAAAATCATCATCTCGTCGGACGCTTCCGAGCATGCGCTCCACGGCAAGATCGAATCGGCGGTTTATCTAGGCGAGAGCACGCAGTGGAGGATCTTGATCGCTAGCGGGCAGGTGATCACGGTGCTTGAGCAAAACCGGCAGGCTTTTCAATCGTCGCACAGTAGAATCGGACAAACTGTGTTTGTCAGTTGGGAGGCCGAGAGCGCCGTATTACTGCCCGGTTGAGCATTCGCGATGGTTTCCCCGTGTTCACCTGACTATGAGCGCTTCTCAACATGTGACTTCTATTGCCAACCAGGCCAGCAAGCCGCTTCGCTCATCAGACAGCCGCGACGCTTCTCACTTCACTAGGCGGTCAGCCGCCTTG
>DATFWM010000689.1:0-3470 GCA_035259295.1 Blastocatellia bacterium
ACGACCGTTCCGAGCAGACGCTGCTCGCGGCCTTTAAGCCGAGGTTTCCGGGTAATTTTTTACCCGCCACGTTCATCCATCCGTCGGCGCTGGCTCTTTTGAATATCAAACTACCCAACGGTCACTTTCTGATCCCCACGCCGCAAGCCGACGGGCACTACTCCGGCTCGGAGGTCTCGACCTACCGCGAGGATCAATTCAACGCGAACGTTGATTACCGCGCCAGCGAAAAGGACTGGCTGGCAGTGAAGTTTTTCTTCTCGAAAGCGCCGCAGTTCGCCGCACTGCCTACCGGCGGAGCCAACGTTCCTGGCTTCGGAGCGGATGTGAAGAATGACAACCGGCTGTTCTCAGTGCAGAACATTCACACCTTCGGCGCGCGGACAGTCAACGAGGCGCGCGTTGGCTACAGCCTCGTCTACTGGAACACCTTCGGGCGACACGCCGTGAACGACTCGGACGTGGGGATCAGGCGGGCCAACGCCGGCGCTTATCCGGGTCTGGGGCAGATTCGCATCGGCGCGGTCGGAGCGTTGGGGACCAATGCCGGCACCACACTGACCATCGGCAATTCCGGCACCAGCGTTGATATTAAGTTCGACAACTCCGCCCTTACGATGGTTGACATGCTCTCCATGGCTCGCGGTCGTCATAACATCCGTACCGGCGGAGGGATCATCTATTACTGGACTAATGCGACCACGAATAACGGGCGGCGCGGGGTGATAAATTTCCAAAGCTTCAACAATTTCCTACTCGGGTTGGCTACCAGCTCGGTTAATGCTGAGGGCATCAACACCCGCTTCCTGCGTGCCGCTGACTACAGCCTCTTTCTTCAGGACGATTGGAAGTTATCTGAGAAGCTGTCCCTTAATCTCGGCTTGCGGTACGAGCTGAACCTGCCGCCGTATGAGACACGCGGCGCGATTGGGACATTCGACCCGGCGCTTTATCGACCGAGGATGGAGGTGGACGCAAGCGGCAATCCCGTCGGCCCTCCCGCGGCTGGGTTCGTGCAGGCGGGGAATGTGATCCCGCAATACGACCTGTCCAATGTGCCGAACGTCGGCAAGCGCGTGTTCACCAGCAATGACCCGAATAACTTCGGCCCGCGTTTAGGCTTTGCCTACTCGCCTCGTGATTCGGGGCGCCTGACATTGCGCGGCGGCTACGGCATCTTCTATTCTCGTCCTTCCACGACTCACATCAACAACACGATTAACGGTCCTCCAACCTTTGCCGTTAGCCAGAGTCCAGCGGGAGCTTTGGTGCCTCTGGAGAATCCTTACTTCCCTCTGCCATCGCAGGATCAATTCCCCACGTTTGTCCCCGGCGTCCTCTTGAGCAGCAGTACGTTCGATCGCCATCTGCGCACGGCTTTCTTTCATCATTACAACGCGAGTGTTCAGTATACTCTCGGGAACAATCTGCTGCTGGAAGTCGCTTACGTCGGCACCCGCGGGGAAGGTCTTTTCCGCAACGTTCGCATCAACCAGGCGCGGTTGGCCAGCGCTCAGCATCCGATCGTTAATGAAGTAACCGGGCAGGTAATTACGACCAACACGCCTGCGAACGTCCTGCTGCGAGCCCCATATCAAGGCGTGGACATCGCCGGCTTTCAACAGTTTCAGTACACTGCCGAGTCGGCTTACAACTCGCTACAGATGAGCCTGACCAAGCGCCTTTCGCGCGGGCTGCAACTGCTGGCTTCATATACCTTTGCGAAGTCGATCGACAACGCTTCAGGCGGGGAAACAGCTGACAACTCGGTCATCCTCGGCAACCAGTTAGACGATCGCGCGAACCGCGGTGTCTCAAACTTCGACCGCACGCATCGGTTTGTCCTGAGCTATTTGTGGGATGTGCCGCGTCCGGCTTTCGCGCCACGATCAAGGGCAGGAAGGTTACTACTCTCCAACTGGCAGGTGGCGGGGATCATTACCGCAATGTCCGGTCAGCCGATCGACATCGTTGACGCGGCGGCAGGCTCCTTTTATTTCGGCGCCAATAGCGGGCTCTCTCGGCCAAGCTGGGCGCCCGGCGCAACGCCTAAGACCGCAATGAAGAACGTTCCTGCGGGATACTATTTCAACCCCTTCGCATTTGTGCGGCCGGTGGTGCACACCGGTCAGCTTATCCCGAGCTCAAACGGTGACGCGGTTGCAGGTGCCGAAGGTACCGACTTCGGAAACGTTGGGCGCAACGTCCTGAGAGGGCCCAGACAGATCAACGTCGACCTCTCGCTCATCAAGCGGTTTCGGTTCGGCGAAGCGAAGAGCGTTGAATTTAGAGCTGAGTTCTTCAACCTCTTCAATCAAGTTAACTTCGACACCCCGAGCAGCAATCTCACCGCCGCCATAGTTAATCGCACCACTGGTCAAATCATTGATCCAGGCGACTTCGGCCGCATAACCTCCACGAGCAACAATCCACGCTTGATCCAAATTGCGGTGAAACTCAATTTTTGAGCGTTGATGAAACCGCTCCGCGAATCGCACCTTCCGTTACAATCCCGGTTTCAGAGGCCGTCGATTTAACTTTTAAATGAGCGCAGTCAAGGAAGGTGCTAACTTTAACTCTGCATTGTGCAGTCGAGAAGGTGCTAACTCAACTCTGTATTGTGCAGTCAAGGAAGGTTGGTTAAAGCCGATCGTTGAATTTTCATATGATCACGCGCTGCGGAAGATCAATTCATAAAGAAGCGTATCTAACTCTGCTGGGGAGCGAGCCATTAGCTACGCTGCATTGCCCACCTGTTTAGGTGGTGAAGCCCTGGTCGAGAAATTGTAGACTCTCGCTTGACCACTCTTCGGCAAGGAGCAACCAGTGCAGCAAAGCGAGATTGTAGAAGTGACGGAAACAACTGTGCCGCCAGAAATAATCAAAGTCGCCATCATCGAAGACCGGCGCGAAATTCGCGAGGGGCTAACGATGCTGATTAACGGAACTGACGGGTTTCGCTGCAGCGGCAGCTATCGCTCGATGGAAGACGCGCTGGCCCGCATCAGCGGCGATCTTCCTGAGATAGTGTTGTGTGACATTGGCCTGCCCGGAATGTCCGGCATCGAGGGCATGCGCCTGCTGAAAGAGCGCCATCCCGAGCTCATTCTGTTGATGCTGACCGTTTATGACGATGACGAGCGCATCTTTGACGCGTTGTGCGCCGGAGCCAGTGGCTACCTGCTGAAAAAGACGCCGCCGGCGCGTTTGCTTGAGAGTTTGACCGATGCGGTCAAAGGAGGTTCGCCCATGTCGCCGGAAGTCGCAAGGCGCGTAATCACTCTGTTCCGCGATATCCGACCGCCCGAGCGTGCTGACTATGAACTAACCCCTCACGAGCTGCGCCTCCTGAAGTTGCTGGTCGAAGGCCACAACTATAAGACGGCGGCATTCGAGCTGAACGTCAGCGTCAACACGATTTCATTCCACATGAAGCACATCTACGAAAAGCTGCAAGTTCACTCCAAGTC
>DATFWM010000690.1:0-5617 GCA_035259295.1 Blastocatellia bacterium
CGCCGAAGACCAGGCCGCGCGCGCACACGACTATCGCGAGCGCGAAGGGCTGGAGCAAGCAGCGATACCTGAGAAAGTAATGGTCTGCATGTCGTCCCGAGGCAATGCCAAGAAGCTTCTGCGCACTGGTTCGCGAATCGCCGGTCGGTTGGCTTCGGATTGGTACGCGGTACATGTGGAAACGCCACAAGAGGAGCCCGGCCGCATTGATCCCGGAGACCACGCGCGGCTGGCCGATAACATTCGGTTTGCCGAGGAGCTTGGCGCGAGGGTGATAAAGCTGAAAGGCCGACGCGTCGCCGATGAGCTGATCGAGTTCGCGCGTCGAGAGGGAATCACGCACGTTGTGTTCGGGCAATCGGCTCGCTCGCGATGGGACGTTTTGTTGCACGGCTCGGTCATCAACCGCTTTTTGAGCGAAGTGCGCGGCGCCACGGTTCAGGTAGTTCCGCTTGAGTAGATAGCCTCGCTACTCCGACCCGTCCCAATTCCTTATGAAATCTTTATAAATCTTTTACGGAATCCTTATGCCCGAACGCCTAGGATGTTCTGTAGGGCTATAAGCACAGCCCACCTGGCACTGAAATGCTTTCCGTTGGCCGCGAGCTCAAGATCAAGGACAACGGCGTTGTGTGCCGCCAATGTTTTTGGGATGGCGCAGGCGCCGAGCTGTCAACCGGTCTCGTTAAGGTGACTTGTTCGTCTATGTATCGCTACGTTTATCGCTGCCCGGAATGCGGCAGCTTTGATCTCTTGAGAAAGGGCAAGGTGCTTCCGTTTCGATTGCCACCAGTTCTCCACAACCGCGAGGACGAGGCCTCAACCGCCGCTCGACTCAAGGCCTAAATCGATCTCGCAAGCGAATGAAGGATTCAACAACCATCACAGACAAGCTAAAGACACAGGGCCGCGTCAAGGTCGTCGTTGCCACTACGGTGATGTTGTCGTTCATTTCATTTTGGCGCGCGGCGGCGATCGTCCTCAACGATCTTGGGTCCTCCGCTTACTACGTCGGCGGCATCGCAGAGCAAGCGGTCGGACGAGCCGCTCCGTGGTTCGTCCTCGGCGTGATGCTTTTCTCGTACGCGGTGCGAGCCGTCTACATTGAATCGTGCGCGATGTTTACGCGAGGCGGCGTGTATCGCGTGGTCAAAGAAGCCATGGGCGGGACGCTGGCCAAGCTCTCTGTCTCGGCGCTGATGTTTGACTATGTGCTGACGGGACCGATCTCCGGCGTCTCCGCCGGACAATACATCGTTGGTCTGTTCGCGCAGACTTTGACTTACTTCGGCCACCCCTGGAACCCGTCTCCTGCGCTGACCAACTACATCGCAGCGGGCTTCGCTATTCTGATCACTGTTTACTTTTGGTGGCGCAACACGATGGGCATACACGAATCGTCCGACGATGCGCTGCGAATTATGTACGTGACGACAGTGATGGTAGTAGTGCTGATTCTGTGGTCGGGCTACAGCATTCTCACCAAGCCCGATGGTCAGAGGTTGCCCCCGGCTCCGGTTCCGCAAAACCTGGCATTCAATCGCGATGCGGTCGGCTGGTTGCCTGGGATCGCGCCGGGCGCGCTGCGCGAGCTGCCCGCCGAAGCAGCTCCCGCAACAAGCGTCGAGCCGCAGCAAGCAACGAACGAACCTCGCTTCGGCTTGGCTCCCAATGTGGGTGCGTTGTTGGGGCTGATCGGAATACTGATGGCGTTTGGACATTCTTTTCTTGCGATGTCCGGCGAAGAGTCGTTAGCGCAAGTTAATCGCGAGCTCGAGTACCCAAAACACAAGAACCTGATGCGCGCCGGAGCGGTGATCTTTGTGTACTCGTTGCTATTTACCTCGCTTGTTTCGTTTTTTGCATATGCGCTCATACCCGACGACACGCGAATGCAGTTCAAGGACAACTTGATCAGCGGGATCGCGCTGTACCTCACGGGCCCGCTGCCGCTCAAGCTACTGTTCCAAGCGTTTATCGTGATCGTCGGATTCCTGATGCTGGCGGGCGCGATTAACACGTCGATCATCGGCGCCAACGGCGTGCTCAACCGCGTTTCCGAAGACGGAGTGATGACTGATTGGTTCCGGGCGCCGCACAAGAAGTACGGCACAACCTATAGAATGATCAACCTGATCGTGCTCTTACAACTGGTGGCGATCGTCGGGTCGCGGGGGAACACCTATGCTCTCGGTGAAGCTTACGCGTTCGGCGTCATTTGGTCGTTCGCTTTCAAAGGCCTGGCGATGCTCATGCTGCGCTTCAAAGATAAATCGCCGCGCGAATGGAAAGTTCCCTTCAACATCAACATCGCCGCAAACGAGATTCCGGTTGGATTGGGCTTGATAGCGATGGTGTTGTTCTCCGTTGCGGGAATCAACCTGATTACAAAAGAAGTGGCAACGATCGCCGGGATTGGATTCACGATTGTCTTCTTTACGATCTTTACCGTCTCTGAGCGCATCAATCAGCGAAAGCTCGACCTGTCGATTGCAGCACTCGACCAGTTCACTCTCAACTATCAGTCCGAAGTGAGCCTTGACTCTGTTCGCGCGCGGCCGGGCGGCGTGCTTGTTGCTGCGCGCGACTACAACACGCTTGAACATCTAGACCGCGTATTGGACCGGATCGACCCTGAGGTTCAGGATGTAATGGTGATGACGGCTCGGTTGATAAAAGGGCCTGACGCTGGTGAGCGTGATCTTTATGACACAACTCTTTTTTCTGATTATGAACAGCGGTTGTTTACCCGTGTCGTTGCGCTCGCCGAGAAGCACGGCAAGCCAGTCGAGCTGGTGGTTGTCCCGGCGTCCAACGTCTTCGACGCCGTTGCCCAAACCGCGGTTCGTCTGGATGTTTCGGAGATTGTGGCCGGACTTTCGTCGAAGGTGAATGCGCAAGAACAGGCGCGCGAGCTTGGGCGCGCGTGGGAGAGGCTGCCCGAAGAGCCCCGCCGCCAGGTGTGGTTCAAGATTCTCGGCCGGGCCGGGCGCGACTTCAGCGTCTATCTCGGGGCGCACGCTCCGGATCTGACTGATGAGGATGTGAGTTTGATACACAAGATATGGCTTCAAGTAAGCCAGATCCCAGCCCGCCAGCGCGTGCGCCATCGCGACGTAGTGCGTGTTGCTTTAGAGCGGCTCGAGCGTGACCTGCTGGGACGATCGGACGTGATGCTCGACTTTTACAAGCTTGAGCACGAGGACGGCCGCGAAACTGCTCGAGGCAAGAAAGCTGTAAATCGCAGCGGCGATCGGTCCGTAACCTGAGCACGCACCCTTCTCGCTTTCTTTTCTCAAACGCATCTCTCCAATCTTCGGCAAGTACCGCCCAAATCCCGGATTCTCTTTGCCTTGCTTATGCCCGTTGCCTAATATATTTTGTGGAGCTTCAAAGTCGAAGCGAACTGCATGTTTAGCGGAACGAGGAAGAGCCCCAACCTAAGCGGTCAAAGCAATGTTCCGATCCCACAATAGCCAATGAAGGATTCAACCATCACTGGAGACACAATAAAGTCCCGCGGACGAGTTAAGGTCGTCGTCGCCACGACGGTGATGTTGTCGTTCATATCGTTCTGGCGAGCGGCCGCCATCGTCCTCAACGACCTGGGTTCATCCGCCTTCTACGCCGGCGGCTTGGCGGAGCAATACGTCGGGAAGGCTGCGCCGTGGTTCATCCTGGGCGTGATGTTGTTCAGCTACGCCGTGCGCATGCTTTATATCGAATCGTCTTCGATGTTCACTCGCGGCGGAGTCTACCGGGTAGTGAAGGAAGCAATGGGCGGGACGATGGCAAAGATAAGCGTGTCGGCGCTGATCTTCGACTTCATTCTGACCGGCCCAATATCGGGAGTCACTGCCGGACAGTATATTGTTGGACTCATCGCCAGCACGCTGACTTATTTTGGCCATACCTGGGAGCCTTCGACCGATACTGTTAACTACCTGGCAGCGATCGTGGCAGTAATCGTGACGATCTACTTCTGGTGGCGCAACCTGAAGGGGGTCCATGAATCGAGCGACGACGCCATGCGGATTATGTACGTCACGACCGCGATGGTGGTGATAATGATCGGGTGGGGATGCTTGACGTTGATCGTGCGCGGCGGTCAGTTGCCCCCATCCCCGACTCCCTCCAACTTTAGTTTCTCGGGCCCGCCTGAGAATGCGTTGGGATGGCTGAAGCATTTGCGATGGTTCGTTCCTGACGACGGTCGATTCAAGATCATAGACAGCGCCCCCAGCCTCATTGGGCTGCTTGGAATCCTGATCGCTTTCGGACATTCGGTGCTGGCGATGAGCGGTGAAGAGACGCTCGCTCAAGTGAACCGCGAGTTGCAGCATCCAAAACTCAAGAACCTGATGCGCGCGGGCATTGTAATCTTCGTCTACTCGCTTCTGTTCACCTCGCTGGTCTCATTCTTCGCCGTTGCGATCATACCTGACGAGATACGGCCAAAATACCTCACCAACTTGATCTCCGGTCTGGCAATGAACTTCATCGGACCGACATCCCTGAGGCTGCTGTTTCAGGGATTCGTGGTGATCGTAGGGTTCTTGATGCTGTCGGGCGCCGTAAACACGGCCATCATCGGCTCCAATGGAGTGCTCAATCGCGTGTCCGAGGACGGCGTGCTGACCGAGTGGTTCCGCGCGCCGCAAAAGAAGTACGGAACCACCTACCGAATAATCAATCTGATCGCCATCCTTCAAATAGCCACGATCGTGTTGTCGCGAGGCAACACCTTCATGCTTGGTGAAGCATACGCGTTCGGTGTGATCTGGAGCTTTGCGTTCAATGCGATTGCTACGCTCGTGTTGCGCTTCAAGCGCCCTGAAGAGCGCGACTGGAAAGTGCCCGGCAATATTCGCATAGGCGCCACTGAGATTCCGATGGGGCTTGTCACCATCGCTCTCATCCTGCTTTCGATCGCGCTTACAAATCTCCTGACCAAACAAGTGGCTACGGTTTCCGGGATCGTCTTCACCGTGGCCTTCTTCACGATCTTCACAATCTCTGAACGTATTAACAAGCGGAAGCTTGACCTCACTCTGACCAAACTCGACCAGTTTCAGCTTCAACACAACGAGGCGATTGATCTTCAGGCGGTTGGCGCGCGACCGGGCAACGTGCTAGTCGCCGTGCGTGATTACAATACGCTTTCACATCTTGAGCAAGTGCTCCAGCGAACGGACACGGATGAGCAAGACATCGTCGTGATGACGGCGCGATTGATGACCGGTCCCGGAGGAGGCGAGCGCGACCTCCACGACGAGAGATTGTTTACGGATTACGAGCGGCGCCTGTTCACGCGAGTGGTGGCGTTGGCGGAAAAGTACGGGAAGCCTGTCGAGCTGCTCGTAGTTCCCGCGACCAATATCTTCGACGCGGTGGCCCAGACCGCATTACGGCTGGATTCGGCCGTGGTGGTTGCCGGACTTTCGTCCAAGATGACTGCGCAGGAGCAAGCTCGAGAACTAGGCCGGGCGTGGGAACGATTGCCCGAAAAGCCTCGCAGGCAAGTGGCTTTCAAGGTGATCGAGGGCGACGATAAGGAGCACGTTGTCTACCTCGGAGCACATGCTCCACATCTGACGGAAGACGACATCAACTTGAT
>DATFWM010000691.1:0-10275 GCA_035259295.1 Blastocatellia bacterium
CGCGTTGACCTTGCGGTTTTCGAGTCGCAGCTTCCACGTGGTCATCGCCAGCTCGAAGAGAGTGCTCTTGCCCATATAGACCAGATAACCAGCGGTCGTTTTGTCCGGCAGCTTCGGAGGCGGGCTTACCCTGATGATAGATTGGCCGGGGCCCTCCGCTGGAAATTCGATTTCATTTGCCAAATCGCTGATCGCCTTCTGGTCCTCTTGCGGCACTGCCGAGCGGAGAAGGCTCTTGGCGATATCGCGGGCAAAGATCCCATTCGTTTTGTGATCG
Source organism: Blastocatellia bacterium (assembly GCA_035259295.1). Lineage (GTDB taxonomy): Bacteria > Acidobacteriota > Blastocatellia > UBA7656 > UBA7656 > Onstottus_A. The sequence continues at coordinate 278 of DATFWM010000691.1, forward strand.
ATGAATGAGCGGCTGAGAATCAAGTCGATCCCTACTATGGTTTTGGTGGTATCGAGCGTGACGTGGACTGATACAAGCTCGCGGAACGTCGGGCTGTCGGGCGCGAACCCGACGACAAGATTCTTCTCCGAGGCAAGGTAAGCGCCTGTCTCTTTCAGGTTGAAGAACTTGAAAAAATCAGTTTGCTCGGCCTCTTCGAGCTTGCTTCCTAACAGGCTCTCAGCGGGCCCAGCGGAAGTAAGCAACAGTACCAAAATTAAACCTGAAAACATGGGTTAATCCTCTCGATTTTGGCCAATTCTTGCGGGAGTATAACATCCAAGCGTGAGCGAAGGAACCGCTCTGGCAGCCGACGCGTATGAATCTTCGCTGGCCGTCTCGATCTGAAGAACGTAATATACGCGAAGGAGTTCGCAGTATGCCGAGTAAGCTTGAAGAGTTAAGGCGCCGAGCAGAGGAAGCCGCGCGCGAGATAGATGAAAGATTTGAGATCAAGTCAAAACTCGATAAAGGCGCCCGAGCGACCACCGACGCATTGCGCAAGGGAATCGACTCCGCGCGAGAGGAAGCCTCTCGTATCGATCGCGAGCACAAGATCACAGAGCGAGTTCGCGGCGCGGTCGACGCTGCGGATGATGCATTGCGGCGCTCAGGAATAAAGGAGAAGGCCGCTGAAACCGCAAGCGACGCATCGCAGATGGCGAGCGAAGTGGCCGAGGATGCGCGTCAGACTGCGTCCGATCTGTTCGGCGATGCGCGGCGCTATTATGAACAGGCAAGCGGCGCCGCCCGCGCGGGCGCGTCCGCCGCGCGGCTTCCGTCTTCGCTGCTCAGCACGCTGGCCAGCGCTCGACGGTGGGCGAAGAAGAACCCTGGCAAGGCTGCTGTTGTCTCGCTGGCGTTCATCGCCGGCACGCGAGCGGGCGCCGCTTTTTCGTCGCTGGATGTCGTGTTGCTAGGAGCGGGCGGCGCGGGCAACTGGCTGTTTCATTCCGCAATCGCGCCTTATGGCTTAAGGAAGCTCGCTGAGATGTACGAGGCTCATTTGAGTCGACAAGAAGGGCTGATCCGTGAGGGTAAGCTTACAGAGGCTGAACGCGATCGAATCAGGTTTCAACGCGACGCAGCTAAATACGTAGGCGCGCCGCTGCTCGGTGCTTTCAGCATTGCTGCCGGTGCAGGTCTGGTCGCTGAAGCGTTCACTGGCGGCGCAGTCTCCGGCTTCCCGATCAGCCTGGTTCTCGGCGGGAACCCGATGCTATCGAGCATCTGGTTGTTCGGCAATGGGCTGGTGTGCTTTTACAACGGCTACAAGTTCTTCATGATGGCGCTTGCGGACCAGGAAGACGTCGCCCGCGTTGTCCGCGACATCAAAGGTTTGCTGCCGGCGGAACTAGCATGAACTCCAGCTTTGTGCGGAATCACCCATGCTCCAAGTGAACGTCGCTCTCCTCGGCTTTGGAAACGTAGGCCAATCATTTGCAGAATATGTCGACAGAATTGGTGAAACGCACTCGACGAAGATCTGTATCTGCGCAATTGCCGACAGCAGCGGGGGTCGCTTCTTTGACGACTCACTGACCGTTGCAAGCGCAATAACTCACAAGAGATCGGGCGGGCCGTTGAGCGAGTTCGAACGCGGCAAGTTGATTGCCCGCCCGCGAGATTTCGTTCGAGCGCTTCCCTCCCTTGGAATCCCTATCCTTGTCGAGTCTCTTCCGACAAACATCGAGAGCGGAGAGCCCGCGCTCGGCTTGCTCACCACCGGGCTGGAGCAGGGCACGAGCGTCGTCACGGTTGATAAAGGACCAGTTGTTCACGGCTTCCACGCCCTCAGACAAGCTGCGAGGAAGGGAAGGGCCAGCCTTGGATACAGCGGGACGACGGGAGTCACCGTGCCCGATGAGATCGGCGACGATCGGGTGCTCGAGATACGTGGCGTACTGAACGGCACGACCAACTACATGCTCACCGAGATGCAACAACGCGGGATGTCCTTCGACGACGCTCTCGCGGCGGCCCAAGCGGACGGCGTTGCTGAACCTGATCCGATACTCGACGTTGAAGGCTGGGATACGGCAGCCAAGATTCTCATACTCGCAAAGTCTTTGATGGGCGCCGAAAGCCGATTGGCTGACGTCTCTCGCATCGGAATCGCTCCAGGAACTGAATCGCTTATCCAAATCGCGCGTGAGAGCGGTCGCGTTGTTCGCCTGATCGGCCGAGCGAGGTTCTGGCAGGGACGAGTCAGATTGAGTGTCGCGCCCAAACTGGTCGCTGAGGATTCACCGTTTTACTCGGTTTGGGGCGCGTCCAAAGCGGCGCTGTTTCGAACTCAATCAAGGGGCGAGGTGCTCGCGCTCGGACGGTCGGGGTGCGATGCAATCTCAAAGACGATAGCTTACGATATTGCCAGAATTGCAGAAGGACTTTCATAGTTGTCTCGATTGGTGAGACAACATTTCTGGCAAGCGGTCTTTCATTCTCCGTTCCCAACCATTACCGAACGATTAAACCGCGCGGTGAACGAAGTCCGCAAATGTTGAGGAAAACAGGTACAGGCAACCTATTGGCACGTAGATTGCTCCAAGGCTTTGCGACTGCTTGAGTGGCGCCCCGAGTTACTTCGCCGTGCTGAGGTAACCGGGAAGTTCTTGAAACTTATGAATCCGGTTTGCGTTTTAGGGATGTCGCGTGCCGGACCGAGACTCAAGACGGTACAGCGACGAACGGGTTCGGAACAGACGAGGGTAAGAAGAAAATGGCTAGAAACTTTAACGGAAGACGAATACAGTCCAGAAATAACGTAACAACGATGGGTTGGTCCCAGCTTGACGCCAACGAGCTCAAAGCAGTAGTTCGCGATGGGTTGGTCGCGATGAATATGGTTGAGCGAGAAGAGTTTATCGGCGCGCTGGAAGCCCAGCTGAGGCACGTAGGCCTGAACATGCGGGCATATCTGGTTCCGCTTGGGATACCGGGCAGAAGCCCCGAGGATCTGACGCCAACCGAGGTGGCTCACCTCATTAGGTTCTTGAAGATCAATGTGCCGCGAGCGATGCCTGCTGTGGAACGAGCACTGGCAGGCAACACCGCGTTTGCGCCGACGGAGGGTCGAAAAGAGCGCATCGCAGCATAACACCCTCCAGCGACATTTGCGCATTAGGCCCACCTGGTTGATTTCAGCCAGGTGGGTCAGCTTTTTAGCTCGAGCCGAGCTTCTGTCAGCCGACCAAAAACTTGTGCTGCAGAAGCGTCCTCCAACATACAGCCGCGCGAAGCCCTCCAAGAATGTGCAAGTGTGCCTCAACTGTAGCGCGTGCGGCGTGGCCATTTTGTCGCACTTGGGTAGATTTCTAAAATGGCCACAACTCCTGTAATATCTTCTAGCTCCCACAATCTCGCTGCCATGCGACGTGCCGGATGACGAAGACGTTTGTCTCAATCCAAATTGTTTTGCTAGTTTGCCTCTGTACGGCCGACGCGCTTGCACAACAGACTAGCTCCAAGGATAGTGCTGCAAGTGCCGACTTCGCCCGGGCGCAACAGTTCGCGGCGCTCGCAGACTCGAAACAAGTGGACGCGCTTGACAAACTAAGACAGGCGCTTTCCGACCCGAGTTGGTACGTAAGAGGCGAGGCCGCAAGTGCCCTTGGCAAGCTCGGCGACAAGTCCGCCTCTCCGTTTCTGGCGCCGCTTCTCCACGATCAAAACTGGTTTGTCCGAAATGCCGCTTTCGAGGCGTTGACAGCACTTGGGGCGGCCGAAACGGTCGCGCTGCGCGATTTGAATTCCTCAGCCGACCCTTATCTGCGAGCTCGAGCGATCGTGGCCGAAGGGCGGTCAGGCAATTCCGCTAATGTTGATTTCCTGATTCAAGCGCTCAGCGATAACGATCAACTAATTCGACGAACAGCCGCGACGGCGTTGGGTGACCTGAAAGCCGCCAACGCGATTGATCCCTTGCTCGCGCTTCTGAAGGATGATGATCAAAGCGTGCGCAGCTCCGCGGCCGTGGCACTCGGCAGAATCGGAGACAAGAGAGCGGTAGAGCCGCTTCAAGCCACTTTTTCGGAAGCCGGCGCAAATCAATGGGAGTACGCCGTCGCGCTTTACAAATTGGGCAAAGTAGACTATCTCGATCAAGTAACGGCGGCGCTTCAAAGCGAGTACGCGGACGTTCGCCGAGGAGCATTCAAGGCGCTTCTGGAGGTTGTAGACAATCGAGCGTTGCCAGCCCTGCTGGCGTTTGGCGCCAAGGGCCGTCCGGCGATTCGAATAGAACTTGCGAGCGGTTTGGCAGGATTCGACGGCGAGCAGTCACGTGCAGCTTTGGTGGAGATACTGAGCGATCCCGAGCCGGCGGTCCGAGCGGCGTCTGTGGCCTCCTTACGAAAGATCAGTCTCAGTAATCCTAACAACGAGTCCTCCGAACGTTCGCTACTTGCGCTGGTCGGCGCGTTGAAGAAGGAGACATCGCTGGCAGTGAGCGATGCGATCGCGGAAGCGCTCGCTTCGTTTGATCACGAACGAGTCGGGGACTTGTTGTTCAACGCGCGAACAGACGATGGCAAGCTAAGCCCGAACATTCTTAAAGCGCTGACAGTGATTGGCATAACCGCGGAGAGTCAGGCCGCGCAATTAAGCACCGGCGACGCCGACCGACGGATTCGTGCTGCCGAGACGCTCGCCCGGCTAGGCGACACAACAGCGGTCACGCCGTTGATCGATGCTCTCACCCGAGCGAAAGAGGTTCAACTTAGAGTTAAGGCGGCCAACGCGCTCGGAACGCTCAGAGACAGACGCGCCGTTGAGGCTTTAGTTACAACCTCGCGGGCGCCGGAGGCCGAGCTACGAGTTGCTTCTGTCAGAGCACTTGGCCTGATCGGTGATCACGTCGCCGCCGAGGCACTGTTCGTCGCAGCGCGAGACACCGACTCGACTGTTAGAGAAAGCGCAGTCCGCTCACTATCCGAGCTGGGGCTCTCGGTTGATAAGGTTGCATCGGATCTTTCGAGCGCAAACTGGCAAATCAGGGTTGCCGCTTTGGCGACGATGGCGCGGTTGGGAGACCGCAACGCCGTACCCTTGATCGTCTCGGCTTTGAGGGACAGCGACAGCCGCGTTCGCGCGGAAGCGGCGCGGACTCTTGGCGAATTCAATGTTCCGATCGCCGCCGACGCTTTGATTAGAGCGCTTGCGGATCAGAGCGCCGATGTGCGAGTCGAAGCGACGTTTGCGCTGGGAAGGCTCAAAGATCAACACGCTCTCGCGCCGCTAAGCAATTTGCTTAACGACCGCGACTCGCGTGTCAGCCTGGCCGCGGCTGAATCGCTCGCGCGATTACAGGACCCGCGGGCAACTCGCGTGTTGGTAGATTCGCTATCAAACGCCGACTTCCGGGTGCGTTCACGCGCGGCGCAGATGCTTGCGCGTGTTTCAAGTGAAGGCTCACTCGACCAGGCAGTAGGAGCTCTGGCGAATGCGCTGTCGGACAAAGACCCAGTTGTGCGCTATTACGCTGCGGAAGCGTTGGCGGGCGTCGGCGCCAAGGCTGTCCCCGCATTGATCGAAGCCTTGCGCGCGCGCCGCGAGAGTGATCGCGATCGTGCGGCGCGAGTCTTGTGGCGAATCGGCGCACCGTCGGTTGATCCGCTGCTCGCAGTATTGCAGGAGAGAAATGCTACGCCGGAATTGCGAGCTTCGGCGGCGCACGCCCTGGGAATGATCCGCGATACGAGTGCGATCACAGGGCTGACGCTGCTGCTCAGGGACAATCGCTATTTCGTTCGAGAGCAGGCGGCGCGCGCGTTGGGTCAAATGGGCGAACCGGCGGTCGATGTGTTGTTGGAGATGGCCAGCTCATCGACGCCCGCAACGAGAGAAGCGGCCATTGAAGCGCTCGGAGTCGCTGGCTCAGCTCGCGCGGTTGAACGAGTGATCGAAGCTCTCTCCGATTCGAACCCAAATGTTCGTTCTGTAGCGGTGAGGGCGCTCGGAGAGAGCGCAAACGAGCGCGCGGTGCCGCACCTTCTGGCGTTGCTCCGAGACGACTCAAGCGCGCTTCGCGGGCAAGCGGCTGCCTCGCTTGCGAGGTTAGGTCGCACAGCATTGCCGAGCCTCATTACAGCGCTCAGGGATGGAAAGCCTTCTGTTAGACAGCTTGCAGCAGAGGCGCTTGGCGACATTGGCTCCAAAGATGCGGTTCCGCCGTTGATCGAGGTTGTGGCAACTGATCACTCAGGAGCGCGACCGGAAGCAATCGAGGCGCTTGGAAAAATCGGCGATCCGGCCGCTATCGGTCCAATCATATCTGCTCTTCGGGCAACGTCAGTGACTGTCCGAAAGCGGGCGGTTGGCGCGCTCGCCCGCTTCCAAGATCAACGCGCGATCGATGCGCTGGCATCTGTGCTCTTGGACCAAAACGAAGAGGTGAGGCAAGCTGCGGCGATGGGACTGGGTGAAATCGGCGACGAGCGAGCTATCCCAAAACTCGAGAGATTGGCTGATTCGGACGCGAGTGCCGAGGTGCGCGCGGCGGCAGCGCTGGCAATCGAGCGCATTCGGCAAGATCAAACCCTTCGACCAAAACCCGAGCAACCCAAGGCCCGTCGTCCGTAACTGGAATCGTTCGCTTATGAATATGAGAAGCGCACAACTCACGTCGCTGATTCTTGTTATTGCGTTAGCGCCGCCGCTTTCTGGATGCAAAGCTAAGACGGCGACGAACAATTCACCTACGCTCGCGTCCAGCAACTCATCAAACGCAAACATTTCGGCCAACGCCAACAAATCAAACAAACCGTCGCCCCCTGACGGTGGAGACAAGTCCAAAGCTGCGAACGCCGATTCCTCTCCGCAACTCGCCGGGACCTATCAGGCTCGAGAGATCCGCGACAAACAGGGTATTACGACACTGGTCAGTGAAAGGCGATCACTAATCTCTTTCTTGCCCGATGGGACTTATTCGAGAGTCGCGCAAAGGAAGGACGGCACAACCGATCACAGCGATTCCGGGCGGTTTCGCATCGATGCGCCAGACAAGCTCTTGCTGACGATTGAGGTTTCAGATAAGAAGATACAAAATCCGCCACTTCACAGGATGCACAGATTCAGCTTGTCTGAGGACGGTGACGAGTTGAAAATGACTTCCGAGAAGGGCGTAGCCGTTTACCGGAGAATTTCGAAGACAAAATCTTCATAAGCTATCATACACTGAGTTTTGGAAGGCGCTGAACGAGCAAGCTATTGCTTTCCGCCCGTGACGTTCCCCATATTCAGTTCCTTGTAATCCGCAGGCACGGCGAACAGCGAATCATCCAGAGACTTCTTTTCAATCTTTGTAGCCTCCATGTTCATTGTCACCCTGCCGTTCTCAGTCGCCGTGATCTTCAGCGGGAAAGCTCCGCCTTCCAGGAACTTCACCCATTCAGGATGCGCGGACGCTTCGGCAAGCAGCTTGGGACTGAACGCCAGGTCCTTCAACGCGCCAAGACCACCTCCCGACCCGCCTCCCATGCCGAAATATCCGAGGCCCTTCGCAACACACATGTCGATCTCTTGCTTGTCGCCCATCAGCCAATGTTGACACGTGTGGCCGGCAATCGTTTCTTGCTTGCCCGTCTCTGTCAGCTTCGGCCACTTCTCCTGTTCATCCCCTTTGCGTCTCTTCATCTCCTTGGCTGCTTCCTTCAAGTCCTCGGCTGTCTGCTTGAGGTCCATCGTTATGTACATTTTCCGTGAAGGGATGAGCGAGATTATTTTCTGCCCGTCCAGATCGTACAGGACGACGGCTTGACCTTCGGGAGTATTCGCGAATTTCGTCTCGATACGCGTTCGGCGGCCCTTAAGGAAGTAGGTCATCTCACCTTCCGTTTGGTTCTCAGTCTCGATCTTGACCGCGATCGTTCCTTCAAACTCGCCGCCTGCGGACGCTTTTGAAGACGCGGACGAGCTCGAATTGCTTGAAGCGGGTTGCTCAGACTTGCTGCAGTTGCAAAGCAATATCAGGGCGCCGACGATCGGGATTGTGATCAATCGCTTAAATGAGCGATTTGTTATCCGTTGCAGCATAAGCGGCCTCCTTCCAAAAGGGGCAGCGGAGGGTTAGAGATGTCCTAATCGATTGTGACCGTCAAAAAGATCGTCCTGCCGCTGCGCTCGACTTCAAGCAGATAGTCTCCCGGCTGTAGCGCTTTCACCGCTTGAGCCAGCTCTTCTATGCTTGTGATCTTGGCGCGATCAATGCCGTGAATCACATCACCATGCTGAACGCCCGCATCAGCAGCGGGGCTTCCCGGCTGCACCGAAGCCACAAAGACTCCGCTCCGAACCTTCAGCTTGAGCTTCATCTGATCGATCATCTCCTGCGTCACTGTGCGGCCTTGTATTCCTAGCCGTCCTTGCTGAACCGGTCCGCCTTCTTCGCCCTCCGGCGCCTCGGGCTGAATCGCGCGAGCGTTGGCGTTCTTCGGACGTTCGGCGAGCTTGACGGTGACAGATTGAGGCTGGCCATCACGAATGAAATCGACTCGCGCGCTCTGGCCGACCGGCGTAGCCGCCACAGCGTCGGTCAGCTCTCTCGCCGCCTTGACCGGCTTGCCGTTGAAAGCTGTGATCACATCCTTCGGCTGAATTCCTGAGCTGCCGGCCGGACTGTTTTGATCGGGGACCTCGGCTACAAACACTCCGGCGTTGGGCTCCAGCTTCACTGCGTGAGCTTTTGCCTCGTCCAGGTCGGTGACTAAGACTCCCAAGTATCCGCGAGTTACCTTTCCCTCACTCACCAGTCGTTTGAAGACTGTGCGAGCGGTGTTGGAGGCGATCGCGAAACCGATGCCGATGTTACCCTGATTGAGCGGCCCTCCGGTCAGGATCATTGTGTTGATGCCGATGACCTCGCCTCGCATGTCGACGAGCGGGCCACCTGAGTTGCCGGGATTGATCGACGCGTCGGTCTGAATGAACTTGCTCAACAACTGAGTGCCTTGCTGATCTCGAAGCTCACGTCCGGTCGCGCTGACAATGCCCGCAGTCAGAGTTTGTTGCAGGCCGAAGGGGCTTCCCAACGCAAGCACCCAATCCCCTTGCTGAACGTCGTCCGAATCGCCTAACACAGCAATCGGAAGCGAGCTGGCATCGATCTTGATGACCGCGATGTCGGTTTCCGGATCGCCGCCAATGACTTCCGCCTTAAACTTCCTTCCGTCTGAAAGGGTGACGTTGATCTTCGTCGCATTGCCGACAACATGATTGTTCGTGAGAATATAGCCGTCCTCGGTGGCGATGAAGCCTGAGCCTGCACCCTCTCGCCTTCGCGGAATGTTGGGCCCGGGTAATCCGAAGATATCCGGCAGATTTTGTTCTTCCGCTCTTTCTACAATGTTTATGTAAACCACTGCGGGCTTTACGGCCTTCGCCACTTCGCGAAATGAGAGCGACAACTCGGCGGGCGAGTCGGAGGTAGAAGCTACCCTGCGCGGTTCCGGAAGTTCGGGGATGTTCTTGCCCGAGCGATGATAAGCGCCTTGAATGATGGCAACCAGAACCACCAACGCCGCGACAATGAAAGCGACCGCGATCCAGGCTCCGCGCGCGCCGCGTCTTTGTTTCCACGGGTCCGGGTATTTGCGCCCTCCGGCGAATCCACCCTCAGCCTCTTGCATGTTGTTCATACTGTCCTCGAATCTGAATTTGGCTGGATAAAGCTTAACGAACCGAAGCACGCCAACGCAAATGAGCGAGCGGTGCTATACTGAATGTGTATGGCGCTCGCACAACTGAGGTTGGCAGGAAACGTCAGCGGAGATTTCTTCGTCGATAGCACGTGCATTGACTGTGATCTCTGCCGCCAAATCGCTCCGGAAACTTTCTCAAGCGCCGGCGATCAATCGGTTGTTCATCATCAGCCTGAAACCCCTGAACAAGAATTCGCCGCCCTCAAGGCTTTGGTCACCTGTCCGACGGCATCGATTGGAACGATGAATCATCACTCCGCG
>DATFWM010000692.1:0-4827 GCA_035259295.1 Blastocatellia bacterium
GGCGGATATCGATTATGGATTCGCGGAGGCGCGAACGACTTTTGGGGTGATCGGAGTCAAAGTTTGGGTCTATCGCGGCGAGGAGATGACCGTGCGGCGCGCTGCGCAGGGGAGAAGGCAATGACATTTGTCATTAGTCATTGGTCATTTGTCATTTGCCAATGACTAAGGACGAATGACGAAGGACCAGTATGGCCGAATACAAAATTCCAAAGCGGATGAAATACCGCAAGCAGCAGCGTGGGCGAATGAGCGGATTGTCGACGCGGGGCGCCGAGATTTCTTTTGGCGAGTACGGGCTGAAAGCATTGGAACCGGCGTGGATAACCGGCAAGCAGATTGAGGCTTCTCGCGTTGCGATGACTCGTTTTGTGAAGCGAGGAGGAAAAATCTGGATCCGAGTTTTCCCCGATAAGCCCATCACCAAGAAGCCTGCTGAGACTCGCATGGGCAAGGGCAAGGGCGCGCCTGAAGGATGGGTCGCAGTAGTCAAACCGGGCCGGGTGCTGTTCGAGATGGAAGGAGTGGACGAGAAGACAGCGATCGAGGCGATGAGGCTTGCCGCGCAGAAGTTGCCGATCAGAACCAAGTTCATCTCGCGCAAAGAAGGAGGAGGCGGTCTGGTATGAAAGCTGAAGAGTTGAGGGACCTGTCTGACGACGATCTTCGCACGAGAGTAGGTGAGCTTAAGGAGTCACTTTTCAGGATGCGATTTAAGCTGGCGCTGGGCAATACGGACGTAGTCAAACAACTCCGCGAGTCGCGCAAAGACCTGGCACGGTTGAAGACATTGTTGCGCGAGCGTGAGCTTTCGGCGGCGCAGAAATGACGAAAGGTGCATATGGAACAGAGCGCAGAAGAATTGGTCAGCGGTGAAGCGACTGAATTAGCTGAATCGGGTGAGACCGCAATTACAGCGGCCGCAACTGAAGCTGCAGTACGCGAAGCGGCGACGGCGGTAGCTCCCAGGCATCGGCGACAGGAGAAAGTAGGATTAGTGACCAGCGACAAGATGCAGAAGACCGTCGTCGTGCGCGTCGAACGTCAGGTTCGGCACCGGAAATATGAGCGGTACATTCGCCGGCGCACGAAGTTCCTGGCCCACGACGAGCTCGGCGCGCACACGGGCGACATCGTGCGAATTGTCGAGACCCGCCCGCTGTCGGCGCGAAAACGCTGGCGAGTGGTTGAAATAGTGCAGAAGGCGAGCTGAAGATTGATGCGTGATTTGTGATGCGTGACCGGAAGTTAATGTCCGATCACGGATCACGAATCACGGATCAAAGTGGAGTGCTTATGGTTCAAATGAGATCGATCCTTGAGGTGGCGGACAACTCCGGCGCCAAACGAATCGCGATGATCCTCCCGGTTGGGGGACACACGGGATCACGCGCCGGCCTTGGTGATGTCATCACCGCTTCTGTAAAGGAAGCCTCACCTGACGGAGCCGTGAAGAAGGGTGATGTTGTTCGCGCCGTGGTGGTTCGGACTCGTAAAGAGACTCGACGCAAGGACGGCACATACATCCGGTTCGACCAGAACGCGGCAGTGATCATCAAGCCTGATAACGAACCGGTCGGCACGCGCGTGTTCGGGCCAATAGCTCGCGAGTTGCGCGAGAGGCGCTTCATGAAAATCGTGAGCCTCGCGCCCGAGGTGATTTGAGATTAGTCATTGGTCCCTTGTCATTTGCGGGACCAATGACCAATGACTAAGGACTAAGCATGAATGTTGAGATCAATGTAAGAAAGAACGACCGGGTCGTGGTGATCTCCGGCAAAGACAAGGGAAAAAAGGGCCGGGTCATCGAGGTTCAGCCCTCGAGACATAAAGTTATAGTCGAGGGCGTGAATATGGTGAAGCGCCACAACAAGGCAAACACCCGACGGGGCATTCAAGGCGGAATTCTAGAGCGCGAATCTCCAGTGGACGTATCCAACGTGATGGTGCTTTGCCCACATTGCGGCGAGCCAACGCGGTCGGGGCATCAGATACTCGAAGACGGCAAACGTCATCGCGCTTGCAAGAAGTGCGGCGCGGCGATAGAGAAGCAATAGTAGCAAGGGAAAAAATGTCAGCCAGATTGAAAGAACGTTACAAGAGCCAGATCGTGCCGGCGCTGGTGAAGGAGTTTGATTACAAAAACTCGATGGCCGCGCCCAGGCTGGAAAAGATCATCTTGAATATGGGAGTTGGACGCGAGGCGCAGACCAATTCAAAGGTGTTCGATCAAGCGGCGATGGAACTCGCGACGATTAGCGGGCAGAAACCGGTCGTTACCAAAGCCCGGAAGTCAATTGCCGCGTTCAAGCTGCGGACCGGAATGCCGGTGGGCGTTTCTGTGACGCTGCGCGGCGAGCGGATGTACGAATTCCTCGATCGGCTGATAAACGCAGTGCTGCCGCGTGTGCGCGACTTTCGCGGGGTCAGCCCGCGCGCATTTGATGGCCGTGGAAATTACACGATCGGAATCAAGGACCAGTTGATTTTTCCGGAGATTGACTTCAACAAGGTCGATAGAACGCGAGGCATGAACATATCGATAGTTACGACGGCTCGAACAGACGAGGAGGGCCGTGCTCTCCTCAAAGAGTTTGGGATGCCGTTTACGAAATAGTCATTGGTCATTTGTCCTCCGTCATTTGTTGACGAGCCAAATGACGAATGACCAATGACAAGGGACAAAGATGGCAAGAATTTCCTCAACGTATAAGGCAAATGAGCTGAAGCGGGCGCTCGCCAACGCGAAGCGCCGGGTCAAGGAGCAGCAGGGCAAAGCGACAAAGAAGGCGGTCAAGCGAGCGAAGGCTGCGGGGCTCAATCTGAATGTTTTCGCGTCGCGCGTTCACAACCGCTGCAAGCGGTGCGGTCGCGGTCGCGGCTATTTGCGCAAGTTCGCGTTGTGCAGAATATGTTTCCGCGAGTTGGCGCTGGAAGGACACATCCCGGGAGTGACTAAGGCGAGTTGGTAGCGTTTGGAGTACAAGCTTTAGCTTGCGTTTGGAGTTCGGAGAAAACTTCGATCCGTAAGCCGGACTTTGAACTCAGAACGCAAGCTAAAGCTTGAACTCAGAACTGGAGTTTTATGACGGATCCGATAGCAGACATGTTGACGCGCGTTCGAAACGCATATGCGGCCAAACATCAAAAGGTAGACGTGCCGGCCTCAAACCTGAAAATCGAGATCGCGCGGATACTAAAAGAAGAAGGTTTCATAAACAACTACAAGGTCATTGGCGAGAGCGCCGTGAAGAACATCCGCATCTATCTCAAGTATGGCACTAAGGGCGAGCAGGTTCTCTCGAAGCTCGAGCGAGTGTCGAGACCCGGCTGCCGAGTTTACGTAAGCGGCGCCTCCGTGCCCAAAGTGCTCGGCGGGATGGGGATCAATATACTGTCAACCTCCCGCGGCCTGATGACCGATCGTCGCGCACGCCGAGAGAAGATCGGAGGCGAGCTGCTCTGTAGGGTTTATTAGAGGTTGGTTATGTCGAGAATAGGTAGAAAACCGATAGCAATACCAAAGGGCGTGAAGTTCAAGATCGACGACGGGACCGTCGAGGTCACTGGACCTAAAGGCACGCTCGCCGTGTCTTTGCCGGGAGGCATCAAATGCCGAGTTGAGGGCGATCTGGTGATAGCCGAGCGCGAATCGGATGAGCACGCGGCGGTGCACGGGCTCGCGCGAGCGCTGGTGCAGAACGCCGTGACTGGGGTTACTGAAGGCTTCACGCGACAACTTGACGTAGTTGGCGTTGGTTACAAGGTCGAGCGGCAGAAAGACCGAGTGGTCTTCAATCTCGGCTACTCGCACCCGATTGAGTTCCCGTTGCCGAAAGGAATCGATGTCAAAGTTGAGCGCGCCAACAAGCCGATTCAGCAGTATCAAACTACGCTTACGATTACAGGCATCGATCGCCAACAGGTGGGTCAGGTTGCTGCGGACATGCGAAGTCTTCGTCGCCCTGATCCTTATAAAGGGAAAGGCGTGCGATACGCCAACGAGGTGCTCAAGCTCAAGCCGGGCAAAACTGGAAAATAGAAATGGCAAGGAAGACAAGTCAGCAGATCAGGCAAGCAGTTCATCGGAGAATTCGGAGCAAGATTTCGGGCTCCGCCGAGCGCCCGCGATTGGCGATCTACCGGAGTCTGGATCATATTTACGCGCAGCTCATTGACGATGATAAGGGTGTGACATTGGCAGCGGCTTCCACGAACGAACCCGCGTGGCGTGGTAGGACAGGCGGAAACGTCGCGGCTGCCAAAGAAGTTGGTAAAGCAATAGCTGAGCGCGCGAAAGAGAAGGGAATCAAGCGCATCGTGTTCGACCGGGGCGGTTACATTTATCACGGACGGGTTCGAAGCCTCGCCGAAGCAGCGCGAGAAGCGGGGTTGGAATTCTAGATTTTCAGGTAGCACAGACTTTAGTGTGTATCCCTGCGTCTGCCAGCTGACTACAGACAGACTAAAGTCTGTGCTACCCCGAAACGGAGAGATATGGAGCGAATAGAAGCGTCGGGTCTTGATCTGAAAGACCAGGTCATTTCGATCAACCGCGTAACCAAGGTAGTCAAGGGGGGCAAGAACCTCTCGTTCGCTGCGTTGGTGGTGGTCGGAAACGAGAATGGCATCGTCGGCTTCGGCTCGGGCAAGGCTCGCGAGGTGCCGCTGGCGATCAAGAAGGGAATCGAAGCCGCTAAGAAGAACCTTGTGCGCGTGCCTCTGTCAGGCACGACCATCCCGCACCAGACGCTCGGCGTTTATGGTGCGGGCAGAGTATTGCTGAAGCCTGCTCCTGAAGGCAAAGGCGTAATTGCCGGCGGACCG
>DATFWM010000693.1:0-3740 GCA_035259295.1 Blastocatellia bacterium
GCGACCTTCACACCCAAACAACTAAAGCTCGATAAACAAGGCAGCAAGGTTTACTGGTCGGATCGCGAAGGTATGCGCGTCATGCGCGTCAACTTCGACGGTTCGCAGCTCGAAACGCTTGTCGACACGAGTGAGGGTGACGAGCGCCCTGGTCGCGATCAGACTAAATGGTGCGTCGGCATTGCAGTCGATCACGACGGCGGCAAGATCTATTGGACTCAGAAGGGAAACGACAATGCCAACGAGGGTCGTATCTTCCGCGCCAATATCGATATACCGAAAGGCGAGACGGCAGCAAATCGGAGCGATATCGAAGTGTTCTTCGACAAACTTCCTGAGCCGATAGATTTAGATCTCGATCTCGCCAAGCGAATGCTCTATTGGACCGATCGTGGCAACGCTCCCAGAGGCAACACCGTAAGTCGATCGCCAATCGACAAGCCCGGAAAGGACCAGGAGATCGTCGTGAGTGATCTGATGGAGGGCATCGGACTGTCGTTGGATCTGAAACGCGGGCGTATGTTCTTCGCCGATCTCGGAGGTTCGATCTATTCCGCAAAACTCGACGGATCCGAAAAGAAAGAATTGGTTATGGCGCAAGGGAACCTGACTGGAGTTGCGTACGCCGACTTCAGTCACTAAGTCGTCCGGGGATTACTTAACCGCGAATGAGTCAGGGCAACCTCATCCTCAAAGAAGGGTGAGCAAAAGATTGAAGGAGAACTCAAATGGCTACTGAAAGAAAACAAATCAAGCAACCAAAACCGCTGCCGGCGCCGAACAGCGACTTCTACGAATTTGCTGCGGACCTGCCTGCCGAAGAACTGGCGATCTTGAAGAAAGTGCGCGCCTATGCGGAGACGAAGGTCCAGCCGATCATCAATAAGTATTGGGTCGAGGACTCGTTTCCGTTCGAGCTGCTCCCGTCGTTCAAGGAATTGGGTATTGCCGGGATCGGCATGGACGGCTACGGCTGCCCCGGTGGCAGTCCGCTACTAGGCGGATTGGTTGCCATGGAATTGGCGCGAACTGATGCTTCGTTCGCGACCTTCTTTGGCGTTCATAGCGGCCTGGCGATGAATTCCATTTACCTCAACGGCACCGAAGAGCAGAAGCAGAAGTGGCTGCCTCCCATGGCTCGCGGCGAAAAGATCGGCTGCTTCGCGCTGACCGAGCCGCTGGTGGGCTCGGGAACGGCCGGCGGTATGACGACGACGGCGAAGCGCGAAGGCGACAGCTGGGTCCTCAACGGCCAGAAGCGCTGGATCGGCAACGCGCCGTGGTGCGACATCTCGATCGTCTGGGCGCGCGACGTCGCCGACAACCAGGTCAAGGGCTTCGTCGTCGAGAACAAGACGACGGCCGGGTTCAGCGTTGAGAAGATGCAGAACAAGATAGCGCTGAAGGTCGTCCAGAACGGCGAGATCACGATGAAGGACTGCCGGATCCCGGACGCGAATCGTCTTCAGGGAGGCCAGGGGACTTTTCGTGATACCGCCAACGTGCTGCGCGGCACCCGCCATTACGCCTCGTGGGAGATCACGGGCACGCAAATGGGCGCCTACGAGAACGCCCTCAAGTACGCCCAGGAGCGTCTGCAGTTCGGGAAGCCGATCGGGTCGTTCCAGCTGATACAGGAACTCCTCGCGAAAATGCTGGGCAACATCGTCGCCTGTCAATGCATGGTGGCCCGCACGGTGGAACTGGAAGCCAAAGGCAAGTTGACCGACGCGCAGGCGGCGATCGCCAAGGCGTTCACTACGTCAAAAGCCCGCGAAACAGTCTCCTGGGCTCGCGAGGCGCTGGGTGGCAACGGGATTCTGGTCGACTACAACGTGGCGCGTTTCTTTGCGGATACCGAGGCGATCTATTCGTACGAAGGCACCTACCAGATGCAGACCCTGATCGTTGGCAAAGCGATCACTGGATTCAGCGCGTTTGTCTAAAGCTTGCCGACAGAACCATCGCGACTCAGTTTTCGAGTCGCGATGGAGGTGGGCAACGGAAGTTCGCGAGAGACGGAAATGATTCACGCCCTGGCGAAATTGTTTATAGGAATTCATTGGGCGATTGGCATCACGACATTGCCGGCGGACGCCTCGCGTCAACAAGAACGATCATTCGTTCTCATGTGGTTGGGCATACTGGCGTTAGTCGGAGTCTGGTTTGCGGTGCTGATGTATTTGTTCATCTAGCCGCCAGCACCAGCTCGCGCAGTTGCGAAGTAGATGACTAACGAAGGTTCAAGATAGGAGATGAAAAATGAGTACACCAGCGGCAGCATTGAAATTGGAGAACGTGCTCTACGAGAAGAAGAACAGCATCGCTTACGTGACTGTGAATCGTCCGCAGGTGCTGAACGCTTTGAACAATGCAACCTGGCACGACTTGCGCGCGGCTTTTGAAGATGCCCGTGACGACGCGACGGTCCGCGGGATCATCCTGACGGGTGCGGGCGACAAGGCCTTCATCGCCGGCGCCGACATCAGCGAGCTGGCTAAGGTCAGCGCCGTGCAGGCGGAAGAGTCCAGCAGTTACGGACAGGACGTCCTCAATGTGATTGAGAATCTCGGCAAACCCGTGATTGCGGCCATCAACGGTTTCGCGTTGGGGGGCGGTTGCGAAACCGCGATGGCCTGCACGATCAGGCTGGCCAGTGAGCACGCAAAATTTGGTCAGCCTGAAGTCAAATTGGGACTGATTCCCGGCGGCGGCGGCACCCAGCGAATGCCGCGACTCGTCGGAAAGGGACGGGCCCTGCAACTCATACTTTCCGGCGCAATTATCAACGCGGCAGAGGCTTATCGAATCGGATTGGTGAACGAAGTCGTTCCCGCCGCCGAACTTATTCCGCGGGCGGAAGCACTCCTGGGGGAAATCTCTGCCAACGCTCCAATCGCCGTTAAGTACTCGCTCGAAGCAGTAAATAAAGGCATGGAAACGAGTCAAGCCGAAGGTTTGGCGCTCGAGGCGTCGTTCTTTGGACTCTGCGCCGGTACCGAAGATAAAGGCGAAGGGACGCGAGCGTTTCTCGAAAAGCGGGCGCCGCAATTTCAGGGTCGCTGATTTGGAGTGCTGCGGCTTGACGCCGCTTTGGTCCTCGGGCCGATGCTATCAAAGATCAAAGCGGCGTCAAGCCGCCGCACTCCAAAGAGGATGAACACGATGTCTGCTCAAGTCGCGGATGCCGACATCTCGCATGATTTTTACGAGGGCGGGCGACACGAAATGCTCAACGAGATCAATCGAGAGGAAGTGCATGCTCGTCTGCTCACATGGATTGGCCTGATTCTTGAAAAACAACAGGACTTGTTACAGCAATCCCGCAAATGGGAATTCTGATTTAAGGAGACAACAATGACAACAGACAATATTTTTTCGGGATTGAAGGTAGTTGACTTCACGAGCTTCATCGCCGGTCCCGGCTCCGCCGTGATCTTGAGCGACTTTGGCGCCGACGTGATCAAGGTTGAGCCCCCTTCCGGCGATGCCTGGAGAATTGGGAATCACCTCCCGCCTTACCCGCAGGCGAAGGATCCCTATCAGTGGCACCTGGCGAACCGGAACAAGCGCGGCATCACGCTCGATCTGAAATCCCAGGGCGCTCAACAGATTCTCGAGAGACTGGCTAAGTGGGCCGACGTGTTCATCGTGAACACCCCGCATCGCCCACGCAAAAAGCTGAAGCTCGAATACGAAGATGTCGCGCCGTTGAATCCACGCCTGATCTATGCCGATCT
>DATFWM010000694.1:0-8279 GCA_035259295.1 Blastocatellia bacterium
TGGTTGGTACTACAACAGGGACCTGAGGTATTACGCTATCACGCGAGACGAGTATGAGCGCGAGAACGCAACAGGAGTCAAGAAGCGACCAGCGCATCCCGACTAGACGCGGGCGCGAATGGTCGCTGCCTTATCTCTTGATCGCGCCGACGGTCGCGGTGCTGGTCGCGCTTTCAATTTACCCTCTGTTCTATGCAGTAAAGGTAAGCCTTCAGACCGGCTCTGGCGCAGCTGCGCGGTGGAGCCTTGCGAACTTCGGTCGGCTGACAACGGACAGCTTCTTCCTTGCCGCTCTTGCACACACTTTTGTTTATGCTGTAGTTGCCCTCACGTTTGAATTCTTATTGGGGTTGGGGCTCGCTGTTTTGCTCGATAAGCCATTGCGCGGACGATCGCTGTTCAGAAGCGCCTTGCTGATTCCAATGATGTTGCCTCCCGTGGTTGTTGGTGTTGTCTGGCGATTGATGCTCAACCCGGACTTCGGCGCGATCAACGGAACCCTGAAGGTCGCGGGAGTGAATACCGAAGCGCTGACGTGGACGGCCTCGCCGGTGCTCGCGTTCGCTTCGGTCATGGCCGTTGACATCTGGCAGTGGACGCCGTTCATGTTCCTGGTACTGCTGGCGGGGCTGCAAGCAATACCACAAGAGCCTTATGAGGCGGCGCTAATCGATGGATCGAGCGCGTGGCAGACTTTTCGTCACGTCACGCTGCCGTTGCTTAAGCCCGCGATTCTGATCGCGTTGTTGCTTCGCACGATGGACCTGCTGCGAGTCTTCGATCAGATATTCATCCTGACGCAAGGCGGGCCGGGGTTCGCGACCGAGACGGTGAGCCTGTACATTTATCGAACGGCGTTTCGCTTTTTTGACTTTGGTTACGCCGCGGCGATGTCGTTCGTGTTGCTGGTTCTCACAAACATTGTCAGCGTGAGTTACATTCGCTTGCTTCAAAAACAGGAGGCCGCGTGAGGTTTAGACAACGACGACACACGCGGCGCGAATGGCTTGCTCGAGCGGCGAAGTATTTTGTGCTCGCGGCATCGTTGTTGGTTGCTGTCGCGCCGGTCTACTGGATGCTCACGATTTCGCTGAAGAGCGAAGTTGACCAATTCGCGACGCCGCCAAAATGGTTCGGCTTCGCGCCAATTCTCGCGCACTACTCCGACGCATTTCTATCGCGCTCCTTCGGGAACTATCTGACCACAAGCGCGACGGTCGCGGCGCTGTCGACTCTTTGTGCGGTCACGCTTGGGACGTTGTCAGCTTATGGTCTTGCGAGGTTCCGGTTGCGCGGCAAGCTCGATCGGCGTTTGTCGCTCTGGATACTCTCGACTCGGATGTTCCCGCCGATCGTCACCGCGGTCCCGCTGTTTATGTTGATGCGCGATCTGCGGTTGCTGAACACGATCCCGGCGCTTGTGATAGTCTACACCGCGCTCAATCTTCCGTTTGTAGTATGGATGATGCGGGGCTTTTTCAGAGAGCTCCCGCGCGAATTGGAAGAGGCAGCGATGGTGGATGGTGACTCGCGACTAGGTGCGCTGGTGCGAGTCATTCTTCCGCTTGTTACGCCGGGACTCGCCGCCACAGCCGTGTTCTGCCTGATTGTTTCGTGGAATGAGTTTTTGCTGGCGTTAGTTTTGACTCAGACCGACGCTGCGATGACGTTGCCGGTGGGGATAGCGGGGCGCGTTACTCAATACGAAATCAAGTGGGGAGTGATGAGCGCGGCGGGAGTGGTCGCGATGATTCCGATTCTGGTGTTTGCGATGGCGGTTCAGCGGTATCTGGTAAGAGGGTTGTCGCTTGGAGCTGTGAAGGGCTAACGGCCGAAAACAAGCTTAATCGCAGACCGTTTTCAGTTGCAAAATCGACCAGGCCTGGGATTGAATAAAGACACGAGAGGTAAAGCGATGACACCTTCTGTCGCTGAATTGCTGGAAACTTTTGATAAACTACCGGAGCGAGACAGGCGCGAGGCAGCTAATGAAATCCTGCGGCGAGTGCGGAGATACGATTTCGCCCCACTGTCTGACGAAGAGTTAGTCCTCAGCGCCGAGGAACTGTTCTTGGAACTCGATCATCGCGAGGCAATCGATGGCCACTCCTGAGCGAGGCGAGGTTTGGCTCGTCGATCTCGGAATGACGGCAAAGGTGCGTCCCTGCCTCGTGCTTAGCGTTCCAGTTCTGGATACTGAGCGCGCACTGACAACATCAGTCACGCACACCACATCACCTCGCGGCACCAGGTTTGAGGTGCCACTGAAAGCGCACTTCTTGCGTGCTGGGGTGTTTGACACCCAGAACATAATAACCGTCCCGCACGCGAAGTACATTCGAAGGCTTGGAAAGCTCAATGATGCTCAACTTCAAGCAGTCGAGGGGTCTGTGCGGCAATGGCTGAAGCTGTGACCCAGACTGATTATGAATGTCAGGTTCGAGCAAGTCACAAAGACATTCAACGGGTCGGCCGTCGTGGATCAATTGGACCTTGCAGTTGACGACGGTGAACTCGTCGTGCTGTTGGGGCCGTCCGGCTGCGGCAAGACGACGACTCTCAGAATGCTGGCGGGACTCGAAGACGCAACCTCGGGAGACATCTTTATCGGCGCCGAGCGAGTGAACGACGTGCCGACTCGCTTCCGAGACGTTGCGATGGTCTTCCAAAACTATGCGCTCTATCCTCATATGACCGTTTCGGAGAACGTCGGTTATCCGCTGCGAGTCAAGAAGTTCGCGCGAGAGGAAATCGATCAGCGTGTGAAGCGAGTGGCCAAGATGCTCGAAATCGGAGGGCTGCTGAATCGAAGGCCGCGCGAATTGTCGGGCGGCGAACGGCAACGAGTAGCGCTTGCCCGCGCGATCGTTCGCGAGCCTCGCGTCTATCCAATGGACGAGCCGCTTTCAAATCTCGATGCTAAGCTGCGAGTCTACATGCGCGGCGAGTTGAAACGTTTGCAGCGAGAGCTTGGGACCACCACCGTTTACGTCACACACGATCAAGCTGAAGCCATGACGCTGGCGCATCGGGTCGCGGTGATGCGCGCCGGCAAGCTACAACAGTTTGATACACCATTGAACATCTACAACCATCCGGCGAATCGGTTTGTGGCGGAATTCGTGGGCAGTCCGAGCATGAACTTCATCGAAGGACGGTTTGATCGAAGCACAGGGACGTTTGTGAGCGACAGTCTGGCGTTGCGCCTGGAAGCGGCTCAGCTCGCAAAGTTGAACGGTCGTGAGCGCGTCACGCTCGGAATTCGGCCCGAGCATATTGAGGTATCAACTACAGAACGAGAAGATTGGTTGAAGGCAAGCATTTACGTCACCGAGCTGATGGGCAATGAGTCGTTCGTATTTTTGAGACTGGGCGACCAGAGAATCGTCGCGCGAGCGGGCTCCGACTTCCGAGCAGACATCGAGACACCGGTCTGGGCACGAATCGAAATTGACAAGGCGAACTTCTTTGATGCTGACTCGTGCGAGGCCATAAGATGAAGCTTCCACTTAACGGCGCTACTACGATGAAGGCTGATCTCGCGACGGACGTCCACGTCGCGAGCGAGGCCGGTTTCGATTGCCTGGAGATATGGGCCGCGAAACTCCGGGCGTATCTCGAATCCCACACTACCGATGATCTCAAGAAGCTGTTCGCCGAGCATCGGATCGAGCCGTACAGCATCAACTCAATCGAACGAATCACGTTCAGAGATGAGGCGGGAAGGGAAGCGCTGGCCGACGAGTGTGAAGAGCTGTGTCGAGTCGCGTCAGAGATCGGGTGTCCGTATGTAGTCGTCGTCCCAGGGCGGTTGCCTGCCGGGTCGGCTCGGGCAGAGGTGATAGAAGAATCTGTCCGGACGCTCGACCGGCTCAGCCGCATAGCTGAGAGACACGACGTTGGTTTGGCGTTCGAGTTTCTCGGCCAGCCTGATTGCAGCGTGCAGACGCTTGAGCTTGCCGATGAGATCGTGCTCAGGACCGCGCGTCCGAACGTTGGGCTGGTGATCGACAGCTTTCACTTTTACGCCGGCGGCTCGATCATCGACTCTATCGACGCACTCGACGCTGCGAGGCTTTTCATCTTTCACATTAATGATGCCGAGGACCGGCCTCGCGGGCAGCTGGAAGATCGTCATCGGCTGCTGCCGGGACTCGGAGTATTGCCACTCGACGATATCCTCGCGGCGCTCGGACGGATCGGTTACGACGGCGTTGCGAGCGTCGAGATATTCAGGCCGGAGTACTGGGAGCGCCCTCCGCTCGAGCTTGCGCGCGAGTCGCGCAAAGCGCTTGATAGAGCGCTCGGCGAGGAGTGAGAGGCAAGGAAGACGATGGACAAATTGAAAGTTGGGATAGTTGGGTGTGGTTACATCGGCGGAGTTCACGCATCGCTTCTCGCGAAGGACGAGCGGGTTCGCGTGGACTCGGTGCACGACGTGGCCAGGGATCGAGCCGAGAAGCTTGCCCTCTCAATCGGCGCAGACGTTGCGGGTGATGTGGACGAGTTGATCGAACGAATGGATGCGGTCTATATCGCAACGCCAAACACAAAACACACAGCGCTCGCACTCGCGGCCATCAAGGCCGGCAAGCACGTCTTCTGCGAAAAGCCAATGGCTACATCGATGGCCAACGCGCGTGCGATTCTAGACGCGGCGTCCGGCAGCAAGTCGGGTTTTCAAGTAGGACACAACAGACGATTCGCGCCAGTCTACGTGGCGCTCAAACAGCTTCTCGCCGAATCGGCCCCGCATTCGGCGCACGTGAAGATGAATCGCGGCGAGCTTCTCAAGCCGGATTGGGTCGGCGATCCTGGACTCACTGGCGGCTTTCTATACGAGACGCCCATTCATATGTTCGACATGATGCGATTCCTGTTCGGCGAAATCTCAACGCTCGACGCAGTCGGCTCGTCACACGAGTATGCGGAGATGGACGACTTCTCTGTGCTGCTGCGATTCCAGAGCGGAATGCACGCGACGTTGGCAAGCTCCGCAGATGCGAGTTGGCTGTTCCCCTTCGAGCGGATTGAGGTCTTCGGCCATCATCGTACGTTTGTGACTCGCGAAATGGAGAGCATCAGCGTTAGCGAAGCGCTGGATGGAAGCTACGGCTCGCGGTCGATGCAGCAGTTGTCAAAGGAAGAGAAGTGGGGATACGCGCAAGAAGATCGAGCGTTCGTGGACTCGATCCAGGGCGGAGCGCCGGTTGCGGTCACGGCGCTAGACGGGTTCAAGTCGGTTCAGCTTGTCGATGCTTGCTATCGAGCTGTTAAGACAGGAGAGCGAGTGACTCTCTAGCGACGAAGACTCACATACTCATCGCGGAATAGCGAGGGAGGGGGATTTACAAATTGACTTTTGGTGCTCTGTAAACTGCTTTTCCGCAAACTCATCTTCAGCTCGTTTGGGCGAACAGACTGAAGTCTGTGCTACTTGCCAGACCGCGACGCATCGCCGCTCGAGGAAGTAAACCGGATGATTTGATTGTAGGTGGGATTCTTTACGCCGGGTTGCTCGGCAGACTTTACGGCCTCGACTGTCGGCGCCTCGGGCAACGCTCCAGGATGTACGGTGCTAAACCGCGCGTAAATTGTGCGAACGTAGTTCTGCGTTTCGAGGAACGGGGGGATTCGGTTGCCGTAAAACTCAACCGCGCCCTCGCCCGCGTTGTAGCCCGCCAGCGCCAGTCTCACATCTCCGCTAAACCGGTCGAGCAACCATCGCAAGTACCTTGTTCCGCCGAGCACGTTCTCTCGCGGATCGAAAATATTTATCACGCCAAATCTCGCCGCGGTCTCGGGCATAAGTTGCATCAGTCCCATCGCGCCTTTGATCGACACCGCAGTCCGATTGAATCCCGATTCGGCTCGGATGATTGAAAATATCAGACAAGGATCCAGCCCGTTTTGAGCGGCCGCCTCTTGCACTAGCGCGTCGATCGCCGAGTTGCCTGACGAGATGTGACGTCCGGCCAGAGCGGCCGGGACTTTGATCTTCGTGGCCTCGGGCTGCTTTTTCTTCAGCTCCTCGGCGCGAGCGCGCTCCTGGTCCTCGTTGGTGAGCGGGACAGGAGGGCGTTCGGGCGGCGACAGCGGTCGTTGCTGCGCCGAAGCGCCAACAGACGCCAGCACCAAAATGGGTATCGCTAAGAAATTCTTGAGCATCAGTCCTGAATACCAAGATGCGCCAACTCGGCGTTGTCTTGCCCCCGCACAAACAGCGTCAGCTTTTGTTTGGCGTCAACCTGTTTGGGATCGAACACGATCAAGCCGCTCAGCGACTCGCCGGATTGAAGCAGATTTTCCGGCTTGCTTTGATCGACCACGCAAGTCAGCGGCCTGGCGTCCTTTCCATCTCCAGCCTCCAAAACAATAGCAGCAAAAGCAAAGTCGCCGCCACTGGCGTTTTGGATCGTGTAGCGCAGATAGGCGCGTTCGTTGAACAGAAGCATTCGCGGATCGAGCGTGACAGTGACTCTCTTCTTGGTGACGGTGCGAGTGTTGGCGACTCTGACTTCAAGCAGCCCCAGCATGAGCGCCTGCTTGAAGCGTCGCTCGATCTCTTGGTCGGCTCGTTGTTGGGCCTGATGCTCGGCTTCGGCTATTTTGGCATCAGCCTCCGCAAACTTGCGGTCAGCCTGCTGCTGCGCGATGCGAATTATCTCGGCGGCTCTTTGACGAGCCTGCTGTTCCGCTTCCGCCTTCAATCGCTCGAAGTCAACGACCGGCTTTTCAGGGTCGGGCTCGCGGGTGGGGTTTAGGCTTGCATCCGCAATGTTAACCACGCGATGGGCTTGTCCAGCGGGAACGATGGAAAGGTCTAAGTTGTATGTGTGCTTACCGTCGCCAGTCTTGACGAACATGTTACTAGTGCCTCTGGAAGCGACCGGTTTGATGAACACGTCATTGCCGGGGCGATCGGCGGCGCCGCTCTTTTGCACGACGAACGTCCCCTTCCCGCTGACAGGGTCGTATAGGTCTCCGCAGACAATTTCCTGCACCGGCTCCGGGAACACGATCCGCGTGGTGATTCCCACGGCAGTCTTCACCTCGCCGATGCGATCGGGCCCGAGCGTAAGAGTGGTGATAGGCGACTGCGCGGCAACGTAAAGTCCTCTAGCGGCCAACAGCGTCAAAATGATAGTTATTGAGCGTCCAACCTTGAACACGATTCCTCAGCTTTCAAATCCGCGAGCGTAACGATAATTTGCAGCGAACTATTCTTGCAACATCCGGCGAGCTAAATCAAGGCATTTGTAATTGGGACCGACCAACAGGCGCAGCCACGTGATACCACGGCGTGGTCTGTAAGTGCGAACCCCGCATTCGCCATCACGCTCGATACTAGCAATGTCTTAACGAACGAGCATTGCACCCGGCCCGGTTTCTCAAACTGCCCACCAATGTTAACATTCAAGAGTTGATGACTCCCGCAAAAATGGTTCACTATTCAACAGACGCCAAGACGCCAAATAAGGCTGGAGCTTAGCAACTCATGAGAGCTCGGATAAGGAAGCTTCGAGACCGGTTCGTCGGATCAACCAAACGTGTCGAATCGCTCGTTCGCAATGTGCTTTTCCTCGGCTTCTTCGTCTTGCTTTTGCTTGTCGTCGACGTCGGTTATCGAAGCTCGAAGACGCTCGAGGAGCTTGAGAAGGAAAGCGTTCAAGTCGATCAAGCTGAAGAGCTGCATCTTCGAGTTGTGCTCGACCTTTCACAAACTGTGGGCAAGATAGCACCCGAGGTCCGCGCTGTTGCCGGAAGCAAACCAAACGGGTTGTTGGAACTGGCCGCTCGGCATCGCCTCGACGATCTCAAACGGGAATTGGATGGCGAAGTCGAGAGGGCCGAAAAGACTTCGCTGGTTGAGAGCAGCGAATGGAAACAATTCGATGCCGCCTACAAAGATTTCTGGGCGGCGGTTGATAAATCGAACTCGGGCTCGAACGAATGGCACGACCAGCGAGAAAGACTGATACAAGCGGTCAAGTCACTTGACGATCTGGTTGCAAACGAGCACGTGAGCAACGACGTGAAGGCTCACGAGATGAGCGTGGGAGCGCGCCGAAAGATTGCCAGCGCAACCGGAGCAGTGTTGATAGTCGGATTTGTGGTTGCAATCCTTGCGTTTTACGAGATCCGCCGGAACATGAAGCGACTGGGTCAGGCATACGCCGCAAGCGCCAACTCACGCGATTATCTTCAATCGCTTCTCGATAGTTTGGTGTCAGGCGTGGTGGTCATCGGGCAAAACGGCGCGGTGCAGACGATCAGCG
>DATFWM010000695.1:0-3765 GCA_035259295.1 Blastocatellia bacterium
AGCCTTACCGATCGGCACGATATAGTCGTCAGCTGGAACTTCTTGTTTGATCTTCGGGCTCCGATAAAGCAGCTTGTGCTCGAAGAACAGCACAGGGTCTTCATCGCGAATCGCCGCTTTGATCAAGCCCTTGGCGTCGTATGGAGTGGACGGCTCGACCATTTTCAAGCCCGGCGTGTTCAAAAAAAACGACTCGACGTTTTGCGAATGAAACGGCCCACCGTGCACCCCGCCACCGCAGGGCCCCCGCACGACAATAGGAATTCCCAACCCCTGCCGATAGCGACTGGTCGCAGCATAGTTAGTAAGAATGTCGAAGCAGCACGAGATGAAGTCTATGAACTGCATCTCGGCCACCGGGCGCATTCCCATCAACGCCGCCCCGCAAGCCGCGCCGACGATTGCGGATTCCGATATCGGGGTGTCGATGACCCGTTGTTCGCCGAAGCGATCGACGAACCCCTCGGTAACCTTGAACGCGCCACCGTAGATTCCGATGTCTTCGCCGAGAAGAAATACGCGGTCGTCGCGCTCCATCTCTTCCCAGAGTCCCTGGCGTATAGCTTCGAGTAACGTAATGGCCGCCATCACTCTTCGCTCCTCGCGCTGACTGCCTTCGGTTTGACATCGTCAGTGATAACGCCACCGAGCGCATCTTCGGGCGCGGGCGGCGGCTGACTTTCTGCCCACGAAAGATCTTCGTCCAGTAGTTTCGCGACCCGCTTCTTCACTTGTTCGATGTCCGCGTGCGCCGCCACCTTCTTATCCTTCAACTGTTTTTCAAGCTGCGTTATCGGGTCGCGCTTGCGCCATTGGTCCAACACTTCCTTGCGCACGTAAGATTGGTTGTCGTGAGCCGCGTGACCTCGCATACGAAACGTCTTCGCTTCAATGAAAGTCGGACCGCCGCCGTCGCGCGCTCGATCAACCGCGCGGCGAGCCGAATGATAAACCGCCATTACGTCGTTGCCGTCCACAATCTCGCTCGGCATCCCGTAAGCTTTAGCGCGATCGGCCAGGTTCAAAATCCTCATCTGCTTGGTGGTCGGCGTCGTGTAAGCGTAGGCGTTGTTTTCGCCGACGATCACCAGCGGCAGGTTTTGCACGCTCGCAAAGTTCGCTGCTTCGTGAAACGCTCCCGTGCTGGTTGCGCCGTCCCCGATGTAGACCATTCCAACTGATTTCCTCTTCTGCATTCTCATTGCAAGCACGACGCCATTCATCACGGCGACCAACGTTCCAAGCGGGCTGATCGTTCCGATGAAGCCACGCTTCAGATCCGTCATATGAATATTCTGATCGCGACCTTTTGAAGGCGAAGACGCGCGCCACAAGTAACTCGAGAAAACCTCGCGCGGCAGCGCTCCCATCACCAGCAGCGCGCCCAGATCCCGGGTCAACGGCGACAGTATGTCACCCTGTTTCTTGTCGAGCGCATAAGCCGAGCCGACTGCGGTCGCTTCTTGCCCGAAGCTGCGATAGAGCCCGCCTTGAATTTTCCCCTGCTTGTACAGGTTATCGAGCCTGTCTTCAAGCGACCGCGTCAGCCGCATGAAAAAAAGCAGATCGAGTTGTTGGCGTTTATCGAGTTCCATCGTCCTTTGTCATTAGTCATTGGTCATTTGTCGTTGGTTCCCGAAACAAAGGACCAATGACTAATGACAAAGGACTAAACGTGAATCACCATTCCGTGCGCGTCTTCGAATGCTTCGTGCATGCTTTCGGCGACCGTCGGGTGCGCGTGTATGGTGTTGATGAGTTCTTCTACGGTTGATTCCAACTGCAGAGCAACGCATCCTTCGTGAATCAACTCGGTTGCGTGCGGACCGATCAAGTGCAACCCAAGCACCTCATCGTAACGCGCATCGCTCACTACTTTTGCCATGCCCTCGGTCGCTCCAAGTATCTGAGCTTTTCCAATGACCGGAATCGGGAAATGCCCAACCTTGACGTCGTAGCCGCGCTCGCGCGCTCTTGCTTCAGTAAGACCCACGCTCGCGACTTCTGGTTGGCAATAAGTGCAACTGGGAACGTGGTCGTAGTTGATCGGACGGGGATTCTTTCCTGCGATCGTTTCAACTGCGAGTATGCCTTCAGCCATCGCAACGTGCGCGAGCAAGGGCGTCGGAATCACGTCGCCTATCGCGTAAACGTTAGGCTCGGCGGTCCGCATATGATCGTCAATCTTGATATAGCCCTTCTCGACTTCGACCCGCGTGTTTTCGAGCCCAAGCCCGTCCGTGTACGCGCGTCGCCCGACGGCGACCAGCAATTTGTCAGCGGTGAACTCACGGTTCTCGTCCCCGATTCGCGCGGTCACCCGGACCCTGCCATTCTCTTTGAGTGCCGATTGGAAGTTCGCGCCGGTGAACGTTTTGATACCTTGCTTCTTGAAGGACTTTGCAAGCTCGGCGCTGATCTCTTCATCCTCAATCGGCACAACCCGCGGCAGCAACTCGAGGATGGTAATGCCGGTTCCAAATCGCGCAAAGATCGAAGCGAACTCGACGCCAACCGCCCCCGCGCCAAGCACGATCAGCGATTTCGGGATCTCCTTGAGCTCGAGTATCTCGTCGCTTGTGATTATCAGTTCGCCGTCGATATCAAGATTCGGCAGCGAGCGTGGAACTGAACCGGTTGCGATGATGATGTTCTTCGTCCTGACTTCCTCACCCGATCCGTTCGCGTTCTTCACAGTGACGCGACCGGGGCCGTCGATGTGCGCGGTCCCCTTGAAGACCTGGACTTTGTTTTTGCGCATTAAGAAATCGACGCCCTTGGAGAGCTTCATCACGACTTTGTTCTTGCGTTTCTGAGCCTGATCGAAGTCGAGCGAGATTTCGCTGGCGACGATGCCGTGTTCTCTTGCGTGTTTAAATTCGTCGAGCAGATCGGCGGTGTGAAGAAGCGCCTTAGTGGGAATGCAGCCGCGCAAGAGGCAGGTGCCGCCGAGGTTCTTGTCTTTCTCGATGATTGCGGTTCTTAAGCCTAGCTGGCCTGCTCTAACTGCGGCCACGTAGCCGCCTGGTCCTGAGCCTATGATTGTTACGTCGAACGTCTCGGGGCTTGAGCTCAATTAGTCGAATTCCTCCTTGGCTTCAATCCAGTGAGAGCTTTACTTCGTCTCCTTCAATCTTGACTTCGAACTTCTCGACCTTTGCCAACGGGTTAAACGGCGAGTCGCCCGTCGCCAGGCTGTAGGTCCAACCGTGCCACGGACACTGAACAGTGAGGTTATTCTGATCGATAAAACCTTCGCACAGCGGGCCGCCCCGATGCGCGCAAGTGTTGTCCAGCGCGTAGACTTGGCCGTTGACGTTAAAAAGCGCAACAGACCGGCCGTTGACTTCCACGAGCAGTATTTGCCCGGCTGGCAGGTCCGACGTATTTGCTACTTTGACAAACTCGGATGTTGGCTCATCCATGCTAAGCGTTTGGCCCAAACTTGTGTTGTAACCAGGCGGGATCATCTTAGCAACCAGTTAAGCTGGCTTTCAAGTTTAGGACGCTGTCACCACCACGACAGCGTGTCTGGGGTGCGCGTCAGCTTTTCGCGCTTAGAATCGAACGTCATAACTGCAATCCCACCCAAGGCAGTGGGTGGATTATTCAGTCCAGCCTAAAGCGAATGCCGCGCAGACCTGCCGGAATCCCACCCACGGCAGTGGGTGGATGCTTCAAGTGCAGCCTATAACGTGCGCGGCTCCCGACAAAACCTCGGCATTCTCTTCCGCCGCAAAGGCTGGGCCTGAACGATCCACCCAC
>DATFWM010000696.1:0-5023 GCA_035259295.1 Blastocatellia bacterium
TTCCGTCCCATCTTATCGGCGCCCGGAATCAATAAGGCGAGTGACTCGATACCCGGCGGGTCTACGTCGTGAGTAAGACGCCCGGGAGTTGGACCATCGGAAGGCGACGCATATGCGGAGACTGCCTCTAGGGTAGTGGTGATGCGGTGTGTCGTATCCGGCGTCGGGTTGTGACCTGCATCGCGCAGCAATACAGTCGCTAGATCCGACAGTTGGGAGAGCGCCTCGCGTCGCGCGTCGAGCGATTCGCGCATGTCCGCGAACCTCTCGTCGCTATGCGAAGTCTGAGCTTGGCGAAAGCGCTTACTCGTTGCGAGCAGCTGGTCGAATGCCTCGCGGTGCTTCCAGTGGAGCTGGTTGACAGCCCACGCTGAGATTGAAGGCTTCGTCAATGTCTTTACGAGGTTCGCGTCGTTAGCACGCCCATCCCGCTTCAGCCGCGCGGCGAGATTATTGCGTGCGCCAATAAACTCTGCCAATGGGAGCTTGAACAGAGCATCCACGTCATCCTCGAGCTTCCCCTTGGTCTCGCTCTCGATATCCTCTTCATCCATCTCACGCCTTCCACTGTTTCTCACCATTGAGTTAGTTTCTCATTGTTTTGCAAAACTGAGAACGAAAACTGGAACCAGATTCATCTGTCATCGCTAGATTCCACTTTAGATATCTTGCAGGTCGTGGCTACAGATAAGCCAACTCCCGCCTGAGATGCGTCGCTACTGCTCTCGGTGCCGTGAGCTGCTCGAGGATCGTGCTATTATCCGCCGTGCTACATTTCACCGAGAATGCAGTCGGCTAGACCGAAAGGCCCGAAGAGATTATCGCGCCTCTAAGAGGTGCCGCCTATGTGGAAGATCCGCTCGTAAGCCGCGCAGCCGTCCGGGCTCTTCTGGGGGCTGTGTCAGCGTAACACAAACACGTTCTTGACGGGATCATTAGCACAGAAGCTCTCGAAAAGTGTGAGTGATGGTCTAGGCCGCCTCGCAGTCAACACCCGTGATCCGGTTCGAATAATCAAAAATCGATCGCGAGCCCAGCTTCCCAGGAGGAGGAGAAGGAGGAGATGTGCCTAGATATTCTGCTTCAAGGAAGATTTCGCCCGGCGATTGGAGCAGGCATTAATACTGGTTCCATTGCCAGTGGAGCAACTGGGCGGTGTCGCGGGCGCCGCTCCGCTCGTCGCTTTCGCGCGCGCGAAGAGGGGACAAAAGGGGAGTCCCATCACGTGTCATAGGGTATCTGATGCGCGCCGCTTCCCACCTCGTAGCCGCGAGAGCGCGAAGTCCACCAGGAGTCGCCTCGGGAGGTTGTGGGCATCGAAGAAAAACCCATGGCTTCAAGGTCTCGGCCCTTTTTCTCGCCTTAACAGAATGGGAGGAAAGAAAGCGCTCACCTCGGAGGCGATGAAGTCCAATGAGGTTTGCTCAAGAAGTTCTGCTGCGATACGACCGAGGCCGAAAGCCTCGCGCGGCCGCGACAGTGTCCGAAGCCACAACACGATGAAGGAGCATCCAATGAAATACCCTATCGCAACGATCGGTCACAAGAGATTTCAATTCCTCGTCGCCCTAACGATTTTGAGTTTCATGGCAATCACCCTTGTGCCCTTTATCGCCGGTGCCCAAGACTCGAATACAGACGCACAAGCCATCACCGCGCAGCAAGTCGAACCGAAGGCAGGCACGTGGAAGACCTGGCTGCTCACCTCAGGAAGTCAACTGCGACTCGCTGAGCCACCCAATCGGAGAGCAACTAAGGCAGAGATCAAAGTGCTAAAGGCGATGGAATCCGACCGCACTGCTGCGGCGCTTGACCTAATAAACTTTTGGGATGCTGGTCCGCCGTCGTATCGGTGGAATGAGATCGCGAATAATGAGATTGTTAAGAACAATGTAAACACGCCGCGCCGCGCACGCGCGCTGGCGCTGCTGAACGTGGCGATCTACGACGCTATGATTGCGGCGTGGGATTCGAAGTACCAACACAACCGTTTGCGTCCAAGCGAACTCAATCCGGTGCTTTCAACCGTGCTGTTGAATCCGCAGAGTCCCTCTTACCCGGCTCGCCCCATATTTGTTTGTTATCTCGCACGTCCATCAACTCCGCGCTGATGGTCAGATTATCCCCGCGCTGCATGATCCGACCTGTGAGCACAGCGCGCACAGCTAGCTCGCGCCCCACTGCCATCGCGTCTGCATCACGTCCCTTGTAACGGAAGACAGAACTGCGCGCGATCACACGCAAATTTGGAAGCTCCGTGAGATTGTTGATGATGCTTTCGGTCACACCATCCGACAGGTACTCATTATCCAGGTCATGATTCTGATTTACGAACGGCAGGACCGCAATTGAGTCAATGCCAGCTGCGGTCCTTCTGGTTTGTAAGTAATACGCGATCCCTGTTACAGCGATTGCAACTATGGTCAGCGTGATGACCATTCTCCACTTGTCACTGTTGATCCTGCTGAGGAGATATTCGGCGCTGGAGGTGATGCTGGCCGGGCTGCCCTCGTGAGTGTGAACCTCACAAGCACGGCGGAGATTGTCGACGTCAGTAGCCACATCGCGCACGGTTTGATA
This sequence comes from Blastocatellia bacterium, assembly GCA_035259295.1. Classification (GTDB taxonomy): domain Bacteria; phylum Acidobacteriota; class Blastocatellia; order UBA7656; family UBA7656; genus Onstottus_A. Next base: position 2,581 of record DATFWM010000696.1, read on the forward strand.
ACGACGCTCGCGGTCTTTCTCGATGCACCTGCCAACGATTCGCTGAAGCTCCTCCGGCACGTCGGTGGCGAAGCGCGCAAGCGGTGGCGGGTCCTTGGTCAGTATCGCCGAAAGCGTTTCTGCCTGGTTTGCCGATACGAAGGGACTTCTTCCGCTGATCATTTCGTACAGTACTGCTCCGAAACTGAAGATGTCACTGCGAGCATCCAGAGCCTCGCCTCTCACTTGCTCGGGCGACATGTAAGGAATGGTCCCGATGACCAATCCGGGCGCGCTCAACTGAGCCTCGGTTTCGGCTGCGCTTCCCATCCTTGGACTATGCTTGATTACTTTCGCCAAACCAAAGTCGAGCACCTTAACCTGGCCACGCGGGGTGACGACTATGTTCTGAGGCTTGATGTCTCGGTGGATAATGCCGTGCGAATGTGCTTCGTCGAGCGCGTCTGCAATCTGGGCGGCCAGCTTGAGCGACTCGCGCAGCTCCAGAGGCTTGCTTAGAGTCTTGCCTGCGAGCGTCTCGCCCTCCACATATTGCATAACGATGAAGCTGGTGCCTTCATGCTGGCCGACTTCATGAATTGCGCAGATGTTAGGATGGTCGAGTTTCGCCGCCGCCCGCGCTTCTCTGATGAACCGCTTCCTTGCCTGTTCGTTGCCGATTAATCGCGCCGGGAGAAACTTGATGGCTACTTTGCGGTCGAGCCGGGTGTCTTCAGCAAGGTAGACCTCTCCCATCCCGCCTGCGCCGAGTTGCGAGACAATTCTGTACGAGCCGATCTGTTGTCCCACCAAAGGCTCGCCGAGCTCTTTGGTCAGGACTCTTGCGGCTACCTCCAGAGCCGGCGCTGCAATGAACTCCCAGCATGCCCATCGTATGAGAGCAACGACTCTACTTCCCGGCGCAACGCTTCGTCGTCGGCACACGCTTCGGCAATGAAGGCCGGGCGCTGATCGGGGTCGCGCTCAAGGGCCGCGTGATATAGAAGTTCAACTTGTTTCCACCGTTCAAGCTTCATTGCGCATCTCCGAGCTCAGTGCTCTGAGCAGCCAGGCCCTTGCCAATCGCCAGTCACGCATCACCGTGTCGGGTGAAACTCTAAGTACCTCTGCGGTTTCCTCTACACTCATCCCGCCGAAAAAACGCATTTCCACAACCTGACTCTTTCGCGAATCGATCCGCGCGAGCGCGCTGAGCACTTCGTCTAACGCAACCAGATCCTCGCCCTTTGCCTGCGTCACCGCCAAGCCCTCATCCAGCGACACGCGGCACGCGTGACCTCCGCGCTTTTGATAGTTGCGAGAACGCGCGAAATCGACAAGAATGCGCCGCATCAGTCGCGCTGAGACCGCAAAAAAATGTGCGCGGTTCTGCCATCGCACACGACTGGAATCAATTAACTTAAGGTACGCTTCGTTCACGAGTTCGGTTGTTTGCAGCGTGTGACCGGCGCGCTCGTTACCGATATATCGGTGAGCCAGGCGATGCAGCTCATCGTAGACCAAAGGGATTAATGCTTCGAGGGCCAACTCATCACCATTGCTCCATGCCAACAGTAGCTGCGTTATTTCCTGCGGCCATCGCCTCCCTCCGGATGACGAACTCGATCGCGAATGCTTGTTGCATTATATCACATGCCGCGCACGTTCCTTTAGAGCCTAAGTGTGCGCATTCAAGCATCTATGGTCAGTTCACGCCTTAGTGGAGGAGCGCAACGGAAGCCGATCACAAACGCTGGCTGACAGATCGATAACTGGTTCCGTCAATGAGGCGTTCTTGTTTCCGTCAGGGATCGCTGCGCTCACCCGGTATCTTAAATCGTAAAGAGAAAAGAGAGGTGGAAATGCTTGATCGATTCTTTCGCTAACGCCGTTGACCCGGGTACTCCCAGATCAACGACTGCGGACACTTATGTTGACAATTGTCCCGTCGGGGAGGCGAGCGGCCTCTTGGCGAGTGACTTGGAGGGTTGAAGTTGAGAGCCAGTTAGTAAGTTCGAACGGGTCACGAAATGTTGTACATTTGGTGACCCGGTTCTTGTAACTGGTTGCGGGGGCGGGATTTGAACCCGCGACCTTTGGGTTATGAGAACTACAATTTATTTGCTCGTGTTTTGCTTTCTTTAGTTTAACTTTCCACGCTCCGTCTCGTTTTGAATCTCTTGATATGGTGTTGTGTCCTTGGCTGTGTCCTAGAGTCATTAGGCTTACAGGCAAAACTCGCTGCTGGCCCTCTAAAACAGCGTCAGCTGAGCTAGCTGCGAACACGACGGATTGTTCCCTCCGAGCTTGTTGAATCGATTGAAAAGAACGGAGAGCCGCGCTAAGCTCTCAACATCACGATACTGTCCAAAGGTCATTTATGAATCTTGAGGCAAGGAGGTGAGCTATTATGCCCAAGGCCAAAGAACTCAACATTCACATGGAAGATCGGCCAGGTACTCTT
>DATFWM010000697.1:0-4108 GCA_035259295.1 Blastocatellia bacterium
CCGTCCCGCCCTTGCGCGTGCTCGACTCCGAAAAAGCTGTCCTTCCAGCCGCTGAATGGGAAATAAGCCATCGGCGCAGCCACGCCAATATTCACGCCGATGTTGCCGGCGGGCGCCTCGTAACGGAACTTGCGCGCCGCAGCGCCGCTGGTGGTGAAAATCGAGGCCGCGTTGCCGTATGGACTTTGAGATAAGATGTCGGTCGCTTCGTCGATCGTCTGAGCGTGAGTGACACTCAGCACCGGTCCGAAAATCTCCGTCTTGGAGATCTCGCTGCCGGCGGTCACGTTATCCAGAATCGTCGGCTTGACGAAGTTGCCCTTTTCATATTTCGCGATCTTAGCGCCTCGACCGTCGAGCAGAACGTTCGCTCCTTCGCTCACGCCTTTGGCGATCAATCCCTCAATGCGCGCCTTGCTCTCGCGAGTGATGACCGGGCCCATCTGCGCGCCCTCTTCGAGGCCGTAGTTCACAGCGATCGAGCTTGCAAGATCGCGAATCGCCTCAGTGAAGGTGTGCTGCGCCTCGTCGACTGTAACTGCGGTTGACACTGCAAGGCAGCGCTGACCGGCGCACCCGTAAGCGCTGTCGTTTATTATCTGGGCGGTCATCTCCATATCAGCGTCGGGCAACACGACGACGTGATTCTTGGCCCCGCCTTGAGCTTGCACCCGCTTTCCGTTCGCCGAGCCGCGAGAGTAAACGTATTTTGCGACCGGCGTGGAGCCGACAAAGCTGATGGCTCGAACCGTCGAGTGATCAAGCAAAGCGTCGACCGCAGCTTTGCCTCCGTTGACCATGCCGAGCACTCCGTTTGGCAACGCGATTTCATCGATCAGCTCGAACACTCGCTGCATCGAGACCGGGACTCTTTCCGAGGGCTTCAGCACAAACGTGTTTCCACAGGCGATCGCGTAAGGCAAGAACCAGAACGGCACCATCACCGGAAAATTGAACGGGCAAATCGCCGCGACCACGCCGAGTGGCTGTCGTATCATTATCTCATCGATTCCGCGAGCGACGTCTTCAAGGTTGTAGCCTTGCATCAGCGTGGGGATGCCGCACGCAACCTCGACGTTTTCAATCGAACGCCGCAGTTCCGCTTTTGCTTCGGTGAGCGTCTTGCCGTTCTCCATCGTGATCAAGCGACTGATCTCATCGAAGTGCTGCTCTAGCAGTTGCTTGAGCTTAAACAGGTATTGAATACGTTCTTCGGGGGGCGTGCGCCGCCATTCGCGGAAAGCAGCAGAAGCAGCCTCAACCGCCGCGGTCACGTCGTCTTCACCGCCTAACGGCACTCGGCCAAGCGACTCAGCCGTCGCGGGGTTGATGACTTCCAAATACTCACTTGCGTTTGATCGGCGCCACTCGCCGTTGATGTAGTTACGTAATTGACCATTTGTTGACATTTGCTTTACCTCTTTTCTTGGTTTATCAAACGCCGCTTTTGATAGCAGCCACAGGCGTTTGCCGTCCCACGTGTAACGATAGACGCCGTCGTTCTTTTCGTTGGGCACGCCGCTGACGATTAACAGCGTGCTGTCGATGCGAAACTGCAAAGTCTCGTCCGGTTCGCCGGATTGACCTTCGACAAGCGCGCGAGGTCCAATGGAGAAGCTCGGCGTGAACATTAGTCCAACGCTATCATAAATGCTTTCAGTGTCCTTAGCCAACCGTTCAACTGACAGGAGTTCCCTGCCGTTTTGACGGAACTAATACTAATTATTGACAACCCACCACCTTCGACCTACACTGGATACGACTCACCAGAAGAGTTCAGGCAGCAGCTCCCGTCCCCCGACGTCCCCGTGGGTTTCACGTTACCAATCAGTTTAGGAGCTTCGCTTCTCTGATAGCGGAGGACGAATGAGATCAACACCCGTCATGATGGTGGCTGCAGGAGTCGCGGCGCTATTAATTATGTTCGCCGGCGACGCGCGGGCTCAGCAGGCGAGTTTGCGTGTGGACGGCGACCCGGACAGCGAGCAGCTCCAGCGAATTCCCGCGCTTGTGGTTCGCGAATTTGTCACGCCTTCTCCTGTTGCCGACGGACCCTCGGTAAAGACCCAGGGCGCGCCATCAAAAAACGCGGCTTCAAAATCACCCGCCGCAGGCGCGCCCCGCGTGGTCTCAACTGCGCAGCCATTAGTGCTGCCGCCTATCTCAACCTCGAACCCGGAGCAGATAAGCACCGGCAATTTGAAATATGACGAGTTGATAGCGCTATCAGCCGTCCGCAACGGCCTGGACCCAAACTTGATCGTGGCAGTGATGCGTCAGGAGTCTGGCTTCAATCCTCGAGCGCGATCTTACAAGAACGCGCAGGGGTTGATGCAGCTCATTCCGGCCACCGCCTACCGCTTCGGTGTGACCAACATCATGGATCCTGCTCAGAACATCGAAGGTGGCGCAAAGTATCTGCGGTTTCTGCTCGACACGTTCAACGGCGATGTAAACCTCGCGCTTGCCGGTTATAATGCTGGTGAGAACGCGGTCGTCAATTCAGGCTATCGGATTCCGAGATATCGCGAGACACAGAATTATGTTCGGAGTATTTCATCGCGCTACGACGCAAGAGGGAAGGTCGGCAAGACTGCCGCCTCCCCTTCCGGCGCTCCTTCGGCGGCGGTCTTCTCCGGCGGCGCCGCGAGCAGCCGGCTCTCGAACAACTATTAGGCGCTAAGCTTTAAGACTTGACATTTGAAATCTGAGATTTGAAATTTTGAGATTCGAAGATGATTTCTTTCATCGTCCCCGCTTATAACGAACAGGCCCTGATTGGCCAAACGCTCGACGCATTAAATCGGGAGACGCGCAGCATCGGTGAGCCTTATGAGATCGTCGTCGCCGACGATTCGTCAACCGATCAAACGGCGAGAATCGCCCAAGCTCACGGCGCACGGGTGATCCGAGTTAACGTTCGACAGATCGCTGGAGCTCGCAACGCAGGGGCTCGCGAGGCCATCGGCGACAAATTAATTTTCGTCGACGCCGACACCGTGGTCACGGAAGCAGTCGTTAGGTCGGCGATTGAGGCAATGAATTGCGGCGCCGTCGGAGGCGGATCAGCAGCTCGGTTCGATGGACAGGTCCCTCGCTGGGCCGAGCTCCTCACCCCGCTTTTTGTCAGAGCTTTTCGCGCGATGGGTATTGCGTGCGGCTGCTTTCTGTTTTGCACCCGTCAAGCGTTCGAAGCAACGGGGGGATTCGATGAAACACTGTTCGCGTCCGAGGAGATCACGATGAGTCGCGCGTTGAAGCGATTGGGCCGATTCGTAATCGTTCCTGACTCGGTTATTACATCAGGACGAAAGCTCAGGATGTATTCCTGCAAAGAAATGTTGAAGCCCTTCGTGAGCTACTTGCGCTCGGGGCGCAACGCCCTCAAAACACGCGAAGGACTCGATCTTTGGTACGCAGACCGCCGAGAGGATCCCCAGTTCGCCCTCGAATGACCCCCTGGCAAGTCTTCCCCGAATCGGGAACAGACAACGCGTTTTCTTTGTTGTATACTGCACCCAATGTCGGCCTGGAAATGGCCGGCAGCTCCTGACGGTTTCAGCGGTCCGACTATGCAGTGGCCAGGACGCGACAAACTGATAGTAATCGGGCTCGTCTTCGTGCTGGTGTTTTGCCTCACCGCGCGGCCGGTGTTGAACGCCGCCGACCCCGCCTCTTCGTCCTCAGCAAATCCAACCTCATTGGCAGAAAAACTCTTTCGTGACGCGAGTGCTTTCAGTCACGCGCTTCACGAGCGACCGCTTGAGGAACGAAGCGTTGGCGATTACCGTCGCGCGCTTGACGCGTACGGCCAGGTCATTCGACTTAACACTGACAATTACTATTCTGCAGAGTCGCTGGCTCGAAGGGCCGAGCTGCTGCGCGAGATGGCGTACGCGACCGGTGACTCAGCGCTCTATCAACAAGCGATCGAGAGCTACCGTGCGGTGGTTGCCTCGCATCCTCAAAGCGCATTCGTCGGCGACGCGTTGATAACCATCGCTCAGATTTACGAAGAGAGTTTGCAAGATCTGGATGGCGCGGCGGCGGCTTACAGGGAGTTGATATTTTATTTCCCCTCATCCATGCTGGGTCGCGAAGCGCGCGC
>DATFWM010000698.1:0-2854 GCA_035259295.1 Blastocatellia bacterium
TTCCCTGCCGCCGGATAGGATTGGACCTTGATGCAGTTCCCTGGAGGATTCGAACCTCTAACCAAAGGATTATCAGGCCTGTTGTCAAAAAGTGACGAGCAACATCAATGCTCATCGAAACTGAATCTAAAGCGAGCCGCAACCAGGTCGAGCATGATACGAATACCATCTAACTACATCCAATCTCATTAGCTGGTGAAAAAGTCTAGTCCCAGATTGGGAACAAGGAACAGTAGACTCATTACTCCGACCGAGAAGTTGGAGTCGGGAAAGTGGATGACCTGGGATCCGCCCGGGACTGCTCAACGCCTCGCGGCATCACAGGTACTCTCACTCAGCGATGAATCTTCTTTAGCTTTCTTTGTAGGAGACGCCGTTCCAGGCGCCTCGATTGCCGGCAAATGGCTGCCCTCAAAACGGCCGGTTCCTCACGGCATCTCCGCGCTTGAACGGCGCGCCGTGGTCTATTACTATCCACCGAACCGACAAACCGAAGTCGACTTTTCCCGGGAGGTAACCTATGTCAAGTCCCCGCATCAGAACCGCAAGCTTCTATTTGAGGCTTGGTGGTGTGGCCGCGTGTGTTTTCCTTCCAATAGTGTTGATGGCCTCCACCTCCTTGCCGATCTCGCCCGGCGCGCAGCAGTCCAGCCCCTACACCGAAGCGCGTTGGACGCGCAAACTGCAATCGCGCCAGACGCGCTCTGCCTCGTCGGTTGTGGCGTCATCGGGCATCATCGTAGGCAGCAACGTGAATGTCAGCAACGAAGCCGGTCCGCAAAGCGAAGTATTCATCGCCGTCAACAATCAGAATCCCAACATACTGGCAGCCGGATCGAACGAGATATTTCGCGACCCTCAGCGCACCTACTTCTCGATCGACGGTGGAGCGAGTTGGGTTGGCGCCGACTTGCCGCTTGTCGACGAAGAAGGGACTACGTGGTCATTCGCCTCCGACCCGGGCGTGGCGATAGACACTGGAGGAAGAATCTTTTTTTCTCAGATCCTGATCTCCAGCGTCGATAATAACTTCAAGGGCGACGCGATGATTGTCAATAGCACGACCGATGGCGGCGCTTCTTTCTCTCCCGGACGAGTGTTGAAGAAAGACCTGAACGCCGGGCTCGCCGGGCGATTTGAAGACAAACCGTTCATCGCCTGCGATGCCAACCTCGCGAGCCCGTTCCGCGACAACCTCTATGTCGCCTGGGACACATCCCAGGGAGCAGGAACGGCAAAGGTGAATCTCGCGCGCTCGACTGATCACGGAGTGACATTCTCAGTTCAACGAATAGATGACACCAGTTCCGGCAACGGCGCGGCTGAGATCGGCGCGGACCCGGCAGTCGGACCGAACGGCGAAGTCTACGTAGCGTGGCTCGACATCACGCATTCGACGCTACAGATCGACCGCTCGTTCGACGGCGGAGCCACGTTTGGCCACGACAGTACTATCACGCCGATGGTCATACCCTTCGACACCGGCATCCCGTCGATCAAGGTCCGGCGCGCTCTCGTCTATCCGTCGATTGACGCGGATCGCAGCAATGGACCCCACCGTGGGCGGCTCTATTGCGCCTGGACCGATCAGGCCAATCAGTCTCAGCCGTTTGTAGATGGCGCCGAAACGGATATCTTCTTTGCGTTTTCCGACGACTCGGGCTTGCACTGGAGCTCGCCTGTTCGCATAGCCGACGACGTCGTTGGCGCGGACCAGTTCTATCAGTGGCTGGCGGTCGACCCGACCGATGGCTCGGTCAACATAAGCTGGTACGATACTCGCAACGATCCGGCAAAGCGCAAGGCGGACATATTCTTCGCGCGCTCGACTGACGGCGGAGCGACATTCAGCGCGAACATAAGAGTAACGACAGCCTCGACCGATGAAAGTTGCCCTGCCTGCGAAGATTGCATCGCGCAATCCGGTTTCAATGCCTGCGCGAGCTTCTGCAGGCAGAACTGTGACGCCGAAGTATTCAATCAATACGGTGACTACTCGGGCATCGCGAGTTTCGGTGGCGTGTCGCATCCGATCTGGACCGATAGACGCACCGGTGAGCGGCTCAACGAGGAAGTTTTCACCGCGTCCATCAGGGCAAAAAAGAGATAGATCCAGCCCTGAGGCTGACGGCGGACAAGCAGCAGAATCATTCATTCTATTTTGCGGTTGAATCTTCCAAACTTTATTTCGCGGGTCCTAATGCAGCCTGCAGGCAACGAAACCGAAGCAGCTTACCAGTTCGCAGCGTTTGAGCTCGACGCCGTTCGACGTGTGCGCTTGCGAGACGGCAAGGCAATCGCCCTAAAGCCAAAGATGGCGATGCCGATGAGACCACCGCACGTAGCGGAGGCGGCTGACGCGGGAGTGCCGCTAAACGCCATTCGCGACGTAATGGGCCACAAGACAACGGCGATGACGGAGCGATACGCACACGCAACCGACGAAGGAAAAAGAAGGGCTGTCGAGGCGGTACAATCCGTGCAGCGTTGAAGAACTCTCGAAAACAATTGCCACAAATTTTGCCGCAATTTCTGATGGCGAGACACGGAGGAGGAGAGAAAGCAAGTTTTGAGATTAGTTGTTCGTACCGTCCGATTCATTGCGTAGCTAAAAAGACATCATATGCCCATCGCTCCACGTGGGCTCCTCGGACATCGAACACTTTTGCTCGATAGCGGAACCAATTGTTATGCTCGTCGCGACGCATATCGGTCTTTGATCCGCTGTCTCACGCTGATCCCGATGATCTCTGCCGCTTGAAACCATTTCAGTTTGCCTGCCATCACCCTCAGGATTATGTCTTGTACTTTCGTCATCCGCTCCGTCTCAGCTTCCGAGTACTCCTTCATCCAA
>DATFWM010000699.1:0-2043 GCA_035259295.1 Blastocatellia bacterium
ATTGTTTACGACGAAGCCAGCCTCGACAGCTACATGACCTACGCTGTCGAAGCCTCGCCCGAGCATCCTGTGTTGATCGATTCGTTTCTCGAAGATGCGGTGGAGATCGACGTCGATGCTCTGGCTGACAATGAGCGGGTAGTGATCGCGGGCATTCAGCAGCACATCGAAGAAGCCGGCATACATTCGGGTGATTCTTCCTGCGTGCTTCCGCCGTGGGGAATAAAGTCTGAGCACCTCGATGCGATGCGGCATCACACGCGCGAGCTTGCAAAGGCGCTGAAAGTCGTGGGATTGATGAACATTCAATTCGCTATCTGGCGCGACACGGTGTACGTGCTCGAGGTGAACCCGCGCGCGTCACGAACCGTGCCGTTCGTTTCAAAGGCGACGGGTGTCCCGCTGGCAAAGGTCGCGGCGCGCCTGATGATCGGAAGGAAACTCTCCGAGTTCAATCTTCCAGATGAACTCGCAGTCGATCGTTTCTACATCAAGACTCCGGTATTTCCGTTCGTGAAGTTCCCCGGCGTTGATCCAATTCTGGGCCCTGAGATGCGTTCGACAGGCGAGGTGATGGGCGTCGCGGAAGGTTTCGGCAGCGCGTTCTTGAAAGCACAGCTTGGCGCGGGAACCAGGTTGCCGCGCGAAGGGACGGTGTTCATCAGCGTAAACGAACAAGACAAGCGAAACGTAATCGACCTCGCTCGCGAGCTTAAGGAAATGGGGTTCAAGATCGTAGCCACTCGCGGAACTCAGAAAAGGATCGAAGCCGCGGGTCTTCCCTGCGACTTCGTGTACAAAGTAAATGAAGGACGTCCAAACATCGCCGACCTGGTAAAGAGCAGGCAGGTGGATTTGATCATCAACACACCACTGGGCCGCACCTCGTTTTATGATGAGCGCTCGATTCGCCGGGCGGCAATCCAGTATTCGGTGCCGTGCGTGACGACGATGACCGGCGCAATCGCAACGGTCGCCGCGATTCGGGCTCTCAGAGAAGAAGAGCTACAAGTTCGAAGTCTTCAGGACTATCACGCCCAGGCGGCAGGCAAATAAAGGGCGTAACCATCGCCCCAACTTTTGGCGGGCCCGTTTGCCTGTAGCGTTCACATCCCGTAATCTTACCGCTTCCTTCTAAAATCGAATCGAGGACCAACCATGATCCATCACCTGGTTTCAGCCGTGGGCTTCGTTGTGTTTGCAAGTATCGCGTGGTTGCTCTCAACTGACCGGCGTAAGGTAGCGTTCAAGACGCTGGCCTGGGGAGTCGTGTTGCAACTTGTAATCGGCTTGCTGATCTTTCGTGTCCCAGCTTCGAGGCGGCCATTTCTCTGGCTCAACGACGGTGTGCTCGGTTTGCTCAACGCGTCGAAGGCGGGCACTGCGTTTCTGTTCGGGCCGCTCGCCGCAAGCCCCGGTGAGTCCGGATCCGTGGGTTTTATTCTCCTTTTTCAAGTGCTTCCCGTTGCGATCTTCTTCGCGGCTTTCACCGCGCTTCTGTATCACCTGCGTCTGCTCCAATGGGTTGTCCGTGTGTTCGCAAAGATCTTTCACCGAACGATGTCAATCAGCGGAGCCGAGTCGCTGTGCGGCGCGGCCAATATTTTCGTCGGCGTTGAATCGGCGCTGGTGATCAGACCTTATCTGAACAAGATGACTCGTTCCGAGTTGCTGACCGTGTTGACGACCGGCATGGCAACGGTTGCATCGAGCACGCTGGGAATCTACGTGGCGTTTCTAACGGGCGTTTTTCCGCAGATAGCAGGTCATCTGCTGTCGGCTTCGGTATTGGCTATTCCAGCGGCGATTGTTGTTTGCAAGCTGCTTATGCCCGAGACTGAATCTCCCGAAACAGCGCTCGGAGTTCCGCCTGAGGACGAATCAGCGCGAGCGCGTAACGTGATGAGCGCGGTCATCGAGGGCTCGATGGACGGATTGAAGCTGGCCGCCGGAATCTCCGCCTTGTTGATTGCGATACTCGGGCTGGTTGCTCTTGGCGACAAGCTGCTCGGACTCGGAGGCTCTTGGTTTGGAATGAGCGAG
>DATFWM010000700.1:0-3907 GCA_035259295.1 Blastocatellia bacterium
GAAGGCGCGGGTTACTTCGCATTGATGCGAGAAGGCGAGCTTCGAATGGAATTCGCGCACCGGCGAATTCGCGACGTGCGACCCACCGGGTCGGGCAGCGCCGTTCGGGCGAGTGTGGCGATCGACTCGCGTATGCGTGAAGCAGCGCTTGTGATACTCGAAGCGCTGGGCTGGCACGGGGTCGCCATGGTTGAGTTTCGAATTCGTCCGGACGGCGAGCCGGTGTTCATGGAAGTCAACGGGCGATTCTGGACGTCGCTTGCGCTCGCGGTTTACGCGGGCGCGGACTTCCCCGCGCGACTCGCGGAGATGGCCGAGCGCGGAGATGTGAAACCTGGCGCTGAATATCGAACTGACGTGCGATGCAGATGGTTGCTCGGTGACTTAAGGCATTTGATCGAAGTATGGCGCGGCGCGCCTGCCGGATTCGCCGGGAATTATCCAAACCGATTACGGGCAACCGCCGAGTTCTTTCTACCGGTCCCGGGAACTTATCACGATAACTTTACGCTGGTGGATCCGATGCCTGAGGTTGGCGACTGGATCGATTTCTTTTCGCGACGCCTTCCCGCAAGGTTTAAGAGCCGCGCACAAGCAAGAGAGAAGCTTCATGTTGAAAGGCGCTATTCACATTCATAGCACGTACTCGGACGGCGAGTTCACGCTCGGCGAGCTCCGCCGGGTCTTGATCGCGTCTGGATGCCAGTTCGTCTGTATGACAGATCATGCTGAGTTTTTTGACTCAGTAAAGCTGGATGCTTATGCGCGCGAATGTGAATCGTTATCCGACGACCGATTCCGTTTTATTGCCGGCCTAGAGTACACGTGCGACAAGCGCATGCACGTACTTGGACTTGGTGTGACCTCCCTTGCCGGAACGACTGATCCGCAGCAAGTCATCCGTTACATCGAAGATCAAGCCGGCCTGTCCGTGATCGCCCATCCGATGGACAGTATGTTCGATTCGATCGAAACCTTCGAGACGCTTCCTAATGGAATCGAAACTTGGAACTCGAAGTACGACGGCCGTTACGCCCCGCGTCCCAGGACCTTTCGGCTGCTCGAACGGCTTCAACAGCGCAAACCTGAGATGTGCGCGTTCTACGGAATCGATCTTCACTGGAGGAAACAATTTCGAGGCTTGCTCAACATCGTGCAGACAACTGAACTCTCACCTCAGCCGATTCTGTCCGCGATTCGAGCGGGAGATTACTTCGCAATGAAAGGCGAGCTCGAACTTCCTTCGAGCGGCGTATTGTCAGAAGGTCTGATCGCGCGTTTCAAAAGAGAGCATGCACGTTCGGACCGTTTGCGTAGAATTGCAAAGAAGGTGAAGAAAGCGACGTCGCGCGTGGGGCTAGCTCCGACGGGCGGGCTCAAAGCGCAGTTGAGAAGAATCTTTTAGCCAGTAGTGATTCAGGAGTTTTCCCACCATTGCTCCCAAAGACTTTCGAAGTTTTGTGCGAGCGTACCTACGGGGTAACTGCGTAGATTACTAATATAATCCTCAAAATCCTTCATTACACTCTGCATGAACAACCTTGCATTAATGCGCAGCACTTTATCCGCCGTGAGTGTTAGTGCTTCAACCTGGTCGCGATTGAGATAGACACGATCTGTGGTGAACCCGGAATGAAACAACCCATTGCGGACCGATTTATAGAGCATCGTTAGTGCATCATTACACGCTTTCGAAAATATGCGTTTCGCGCTCGCTTCAAACCACGCCCTGGTCTCCTTGTCCGGCGTTTGGCGCCCTCTGCGGTACTGCTCCACTCCCTCGATGTAAGCTATTGCCATGCTTAGGGCGACATAGTCGCCCGCATAATCATAGTCGCCCGCATAATCCTGTCGCCCCAAAAGAGTCGCAGCAGGTTCGAGGAACCACGTTTTCACCCGATCCTCGTAAACATCGACTCTTGCCTCATAAAGCCTGTCGCTCCTTCGCAGCTTGTTGCCGATGTGCCAGAACTCACAACGATCCTCGTCCCATCGATAATTCTTGGTTACATAAAGATCGCTACTGAAAGGGATAGGCATTTTTCAACCTCCTGTCGTAATCTGCCCTCCGCTAGGAGGGCCATGTTTATAGTTCTGGCTCCAAAACTTCCCGCCCTCCGGTAGGAGGGCCATGTATGTCATGGCAAGGAGCTGATCATTCGTCACCCGAGAACTCGAATACGTATTTGGGATCATAAGCTATGTCGAATTTCCGCAGAAGGGTCAGGTATTCGCTCTTGAAGCTCTTCTTGGCGTGATGCCTTTCTTGATTACGAATGTATTTGATTACTGAATCCAAATGCGAATGCGAGTAAGAGAACGCACCAAACCCTTCCTGCCAGGCGAATCGGCCTCTGATCCATCCTTTGCGGTTGATGAATTCCGATGAGCCGTGCTTTACATCTCTGATCAACTGACAGTGCAATGCTGGGCTTGAGACCGATTAACAGATGAGCGTGATCCGGCATGCAGTTTATCTCGATCAGCTTCTGCCCATTGTTTCGGAGGATTCCGGTAATGTATTTCTGGAGCTCTTCCTTGAAGTCAGGTTTGATCAGAGATTGCCTGATGGCGACAGCAAAGACTGCTTGAATGTAGATCTGTGAGAATGTATTTGCCATGTCTTACTATCTCCCTCGTTTCAAATCGACGCAGTAGCAGCCTAAGTATAATAGATCATCACTGCATAACTAACGAGACCTCCGACGAAGGAAACATCCCCCTCCTACGGAGGGCGGGCGCGTCGTCACCGCGTCTATAAACATGGCCCTCCTAGCGGAGGGCGACTTGCTTTAACTGCGTTGGTGGGAGTCCAGCCAAACAATCTCAACCCTTATAGTCCAGGTTCATAGACGCCGTCACAACGCGCGCTCGCCTCCGATTCCGTCAATCGCGGTTCCTGGAAATAACACCCCTATTTTCATTTAGATAAGCTGAGGGGTCGGCTTGCCACAGGCCTAGCAATGAGATCGATTTCGCTTATGTATCACGACGTAGTCCCCCGAGATCAGCGCGACTCGAGCGGTTTTCCGGGACCCGATGCAGCGCTTTATAAGCTCACGCCCGAACAATTTCGCAATCATATCCAATCAATCCGCACCGCAACCAAGAATCAACCGCTGATCGCCCCCAATCTCAAGGCGCTGCCCTCGCGCGGCAGTTCCTTGTTCCTCACCTTCGATGACGGCGGCAGAAGCGCGTTCACCACGATTGCCGACATTATGGAAGAAGTAGGATGGCGAGGGTACTTCTTTGTGACTGCAGGCTATATTGGCCACCGCCAATTCCTGAACGTCGATCAGATTCGTGAGTTGCACCGCCGCGGTCACGTAATTGGAAGTCACTCGCTCCGGCACCCCGCGAAGATGTCGAGTCTCAGTTGGGACGAGCTGATTGAAGAATGGGGCGCGAGTGTGCAGATTCTCTCGGACATTTTGGGCGAGCCGGTTCGTGTCGCGAGCGTGCCCGGAGGTTTCTATTCAAAACAAGTTGCACAAACCGCCGCACAATCTGGGATCGAAGTTCTGTTCACGTCGGAGCCGACAACATCGGGCAGAGTCGTTGACGGGTGCGCGGTGCTTGGGCGGTACGTCATTCAGCGATGGACAAGGCCCGAAACCGCGTCGGCAATCGCCGCAGGAAACTTAGCCCCTCGATTGAGACAGAGGATTTATTGGGATACGAAGAAGGCACTCAAAGCCATGGCCGGCGATCATTACTCAAAAGCTCGAAGGTCGCCTTTGGTTTCTGCTTTTGAGAAGGCCTCAGGAGAGCAAAGATGAAACTTAGCGTGTTCGGACTTGGATACGTCGGCTGCGTGTCGGCCGCCTGTTTCGCGAGAGGCGGCCATTCTGTAATCGGCGTCGACGTGAATCCGCTTAAGGTTGAAATAATCAACAGCGGCCGT
>DATFWM010000701.1:0-3781 GCA_035259295.1 Blastocatellia bacterium
GTTTATGTCCCGACAATTACGTTGCCCGCCACTGCCAGCCCCGCGAGCCCTTCACTTGTCTTGGTCGCGGCAAATCCCGGCGCTTGGGGCGGTCATTTGAGCGCCAACGTGGATCACAACACCAAGGATCAGAGCAACAAGAAGCTGTTCAATCTGAGCATCACCGAAACAGACCCGCTTACAAAAGCCGTCGTGAACGCGGAGAAGTTCTCGAACGTTTCGGTTGATAGTACGGACCCGCGATACCTGCCGCGAGTGTTGGAGCAAAGCTCTTCGCTGGTCCGGGTGCAGAAGAACGGCGGCGGAAATTTCGTTCTGTCAACAATTCGGCCGGACGAGACTTTGGGCGGCAGCCCGCCGGTACAAACAGCAGTGAAGGCGACCGGCGGAGACGACGGCGACGACATCGGCGAGGCTCAATTCACCGGCGGCACGTCGGAAGCCGACAAGAAGGGATTGTTCGCGCTCAAGAACGCAGACCTGTTTAACCTGCTGTGCATTCCGCCGTTCTCGCTCAGCAAAGATGTCTCAACTTCGCTGGTCAGCGCGGCCGCTGATTATTGTAAGAAACGTCGCGCGATGCTGATTGTCGACCCGCCGAGCAACTGGACCAAGAAGGACACAGCTAAGACCGAGTTCAGCAACAGCACCTACCCGGGCACGACCAGCAACTACGCGGCGCTATTCTTTCCACGGCTGAAGCAGCCGAACATACTGCGCGACAATCAAGTTGAAGAGTTCGTTCCTTGTGGAGCGGTGGCTGGGATCTTTGCGCGCACAGATGGATCACGCGGCGTGTGGAAGGCGCCCGCAGGTCAGGAGGCTACGCTGGTTGGCGTACCGCAACTGAGCGTCCCGCTAACCGACGATGAGAACGGCGAGCTGAATCCGCTGGGCATCAATTGCCTACGCGCGTTCCCGATTGTCGGACGCGTCGTTTGGGGTTCTCGCACGCTGGAGGGCGCCGATCGACTAGCCTCCGAATGGAAGTACATTCCCGTCAGGCGCACAGCACTGTTCATCGAGGAGAGTCTGTATCGCGGAACCCAGTGGGTTGTGTTCGAGCCTAACGACGAGCCGTTATGGGCGCAGATTCGGCTGAACGTCGGCGCGTTCATGCAAAACCTGTTTCGCCAGGGCGCGTTCCAGGGCAAGACCCCACGCGAAGCTTACTTCGTCAAGTGCGACAAAGAGACCACGACGCAGAATGACATAAACCTCGGCATCGTGAACATACTGGTCGGATTCGCGCCGCTGAAACCTGCCGAGTTCGTGATCATCAAGATCCAGCAGATGGCCGGCCAGATCGAGACATAAAAGCGTGTTCATAGGAGGAGGCGATGGCTCAATTCAGTGTCAACCCACAGCGTTTCGATCCTTACAAGAACTTCAAATTCCGCGTCAAGTGGGACGGCAAGTACGTGGCCGGGGTCAGCAAAGTCGGCGGGTTGAAGCGCACCACGGAGGTGGTCAAGCATCGCGACGGAGGCGATCCCAGCAGCAGTCGTAAGTCGCCCGGCCGAACCGAGTACGACGCCATCACGCTCGAGCGCGGCGTAACTCACGATACAGAGTTTGAGAAGTGGGCGAACAAGGTTTGGAACTTCGGATCGGGCCTGGGCGCCGAGGTGTCGCTCAAGGATTTCCGCAAGGACATCATCATCGAGTTCTACAACGAAGCAGGGCAGTTGGCTCTTGCTTACAAAGTGTACCGGTGTTGGGTCTCCGAGTTTCAAGCCCTCCCTGACCTCGACGCAAATGCGAATGCCGTCGCCATCCAGCACATAAAGTTGGAGAACGAGGGTTGGGAGCGCGACGTGGAAGTGCCGGAGCCCAGTGAGCCCACCTTCACCGAGCCGCCGGTTTAACGCGGAACGAGGATAGAGGGTCGCGGATTGAGAATCGCGAGAGACGGGACGCACTTCGATCCTCGGTCTTCAATCCTCGATTCTCGATTTATTTATGCGCCCGCTTTCAGCTTCGGAATTGCTAAACGCGTGGGAGAGAGGTTTGGGCGAGCCGCGGTCGACGCGGTCGCTGGCGCTTCTGGCGGCCGCTTCTTCCGACGACGCGCCCGAGGTCCTCGTTCAACTCAGCATCGGTCAACGGGACGCGCGACTGCTGACTTTGCGTGAATGGGCTTTCGGTTCGCAACTGGTCTGCGTCGCAAGCTGTCCGAATTGCCGCGAGCGACTTGAATGGTTCCTGAATGCTGACGAGCTTCGCGTCGAGCCGCAAACGGAGCGGGCCGCAAAATTATCGCTGGATCGCGACGGATACAGCGTGAGCTTTCGGTTGCCTAATGCCCTGG
The DNA here is from genome assembly GCA_035259295.1 of Blastocatellia bacterium. Classification (GTDB taxonomy): domain Bacteria; phylum Acidobacteriota; class Blastocatellia; order UBA7656; family UBA7656; genus Onstottus_A. The sequence goes on from DATFWM010000701.1 coordinate 2,312, forward strand.
ATCTGGCCGCGGGAGCCGGTTCCAAGGACGTCGATGCAGCGCGCCTCGCCTTGCTTGAGCGCTGTGTCATCGCCGCAACTCACGACGATCAGGCGACCTCAGCCGCCGAACTGCCGACGCAGATTGTTGAAGCGCTGGCCGAGCTGATGTCTCAAGCAGATCCTCAAGCCGACATGCGGCTGGATCTCGATTGCCTTGCGTGCGGACATCGGTGGCAGGCGATTTTCGACATCGAGTCCTTTTTTTGGAGCGAGATTAACGCCTGGGCAAAGCGCCTCTTGACCGACGTGCACAAGCTGGCGAGCGTTTACGGCTGGAGCGAGTCGGACATTTTGAGTATGAGCCCCTGGCGGCGACAGGTCTACTTGAATTTGTTAAACGGATGAGTGATTACCTTCACAACCTTGCAACGCGAAGCTTGAATGTGGCGTCGGTCGTCGAGCCGAGGCTTGTATCTTTGTTTGAACCGCCAATCCATTTGTCGCGCTTGCCGGCAACCCCTGCTTTCGATGAAGAGAACGAGTCGAACCGCGCGAGCGAGCATTCAGAGCAAACGGACGGATACGTCACGCGAGTCCAACAACGACCAGCGACGCGAGCCGACTTGCGCCCGCTCTCCGAGACTCTGTTGGTTGACCCCAAGAACCCGGACGACAACAAGCTGCTCGATGATTCCTCGTTTCCGCTCCAGCGCGAGCGTCCGCCAGACTTGATTCTCAGCTCGACCTCAACCACGACTAAGCAAGCAACATCGCAAAAAAATTCCCAGATGGGGACTGCGATCTCAAACAAGCTGTTCCCAAAACTGACGACCGATCTCAAGTCTGAGTCGCCTAAGTCGTCATCGAGGATTCAACAGAGTCGCGCGGAGCGTGAACCCAAGGTCGGGAGACTGCTGAGCGAGCATTCTGTCGCGCTCGAGGCAATTCGATCCGGCGATGTCGGTCGTCCCGAACCGCTTCGGCCAGTCGAGCCCCAAGCCCCGGCCCCAATTTCGGTTGGACAACGCGATACTAACTCCTCAGTCAGAATCACAATCGGTCGAGTGGACGTGCGGGCCATCATGCCGCAACGCGCGGCTCCCGCGGCCCCCGCGTCTTCGCGTCCTCAGCCGCTCTCGCTGGACGACTACTTGAAGCAACGCGCGGGGGGCAAGCGATGAGCAGCGCGCTGGCTATTGCAGCCGTCACGGCGGTGTTGAAAGACCTGCTCAACAACGGTTTGATCGATCACAATGTCGGCGCGAGCGTCGGCGAAGTTACAGTCAGCACGCTGCCGCCCGATCGCGTGGATGTGCTGGACGCAGCGCAAAAGAAGAGCCGGTTGAATCTGTTTATGTACCAGGTTACGCCCAACGCAGGATGGCGAAACGTCGGGTTGCCTTCGCGCAACGATCGCGGCGAGCGCATCAGCAACCCTCCGCTTGCGCTTGACCTGCATTACCTTCTGACCGCGTACGGCGCAGAGGAG
>DATFWM010000702.1:0-4667 GCA_035259295.1 Blastocatellia bacterium
TATCTCGACGCGAGGTTCGCGGCTCGGATCTAGCCTCCCGATGATTTCTTTCAGCGAATCGGCATCCATCCAGCCAATTATATCAACCGAAGTAGATGACCCAGCCACAACAGCACGGCGGCGTAGATTCCAGCGAGCACGTCATCGGCCATCACCCCGAGCCCCGAAGGAAGAAGCTCGAGCTTGCGGATTGGATAAGGCTTGAAGATATCGAAAAGGCGAAAGAGCAGAAAACCAATGACGATTGCTGGAATCGAGAAAGACTGCCAAAGGGCGAGTGGAGTGAGCGCTATCAACTGACCGCTCACTTCATCGATCACAACCAGTCGCGGGTCTTTCAGTCCGGTAATCTCGCAAGCGTGATTCGAAGCCCAGACTCCGACAGCAAACAGGAGGATGTTCACGGCGACGAGGACCGAAACGCTGGTCACCTCTCGCAGATGTAGCGTGGCAATGAGAAGATAGATCGCCACGCCTTCGACTGCCCCGACCGTGCCCGGCGCAATTGGCGCGAAGCCGGCTCCGAAGCCCGTCGCCAACGCGTACGCGAAGCGATCAATGGGACTGATCTCTTTCTTTCTGGCATGTGCGTGATGATGCATGCGGAGGAGGCAATCTGAGCAACTATCGATTCGTTAATTTCGCTGCTTCATAGTACTTGCCCAGGTCAAATTTTTCTACAAAGTAGCGACTTCGCCATGACGGATTCACTTTGTCGAGCAGCAGCGCTTCTGCCGCGCCAAACGGATAGAACATAACACGTTTGGATTCGCCAAGCTTCTGCGTCAAAAGTTGCTTGAAGATCCTTTCATGCGTCGAAATGGCTACTTGCCCAAATGGATCGAAATCCTTCAGCGCTTGAAACTCTTTGCTTGGCTTGTATTTGCTTGCCGCGAATTTTGCTACCTGGTACTCGGTGTAGCGCGCAACGCCTTCCTGCCACCACTGAAATGAAGCATACTTATAGTCGTTGGGTTCAAGCATCTGCTGAAATTGCCGCCGAGCTTTAAGATATGATGCGAGTTTGATCCCACGCTCGCCCTTTTCGCTGGCCTTCAGCGCTTCAGCAAGCAGACTGCTCAAAACAGAAAACTGTTCCTGGACCTTTGGGTTGTCGTAAGGGAATGCGTAGTTCAACATCCACATCCCCGTTTGGTCGCCGCCCGACAGGTTCAACGCACTTACGTCAGCGTAATATCCAGGCCGCGAGTACTGCAATTGATGGAAGTGTTCGTGAAGCAGGGTGACAACCCAAGCCGTAGAAGTTTTGGCCGTAGTGTTTTCAGCTTGCCCGACGACAATCGTTGGAACGATGCTCCCTTTGATGGCGGGAAAGGTCGCGAGGAAATCTGTGCGCTGCATTCTCTTGCGGAAATACACGTTGCTGTTAAGGAGCCGATCATATCCGAGCAGATTGAAATCCTGAGATGGTTGGGGATGGCGTATCAGGAATTCATACTCGTGCGTCACCAACAGCACGGCAAAGGGAGCTTTATCCCAATCTTTCCATAAGACGTCACGCATGCTTTCACCAAGCCTGAAAGCTTCTGCTAATCGTATGCGGTCGACATCTGATATTGATGGTTTATTCTGAGCGGAGATGCTCTGGAAGAATAGGAACAGAATAACCGGAGCAACAAGTTTCGTGTTCACAGCGTCTCGATACTCAACAGATTCGCCCAATCAGATCGTACTCTTGCGCCTCTGTTATTTCGACCGTCACGAAGTCGCCGGGCCGCACATCCCGGCCTTCGTGTAAGTCGTTGATCAGAACCGAACCATCGATTTCAGGCGCTTGCGATTCCATTCGGCCCTCCAGGAGCAAGTCGCTTTCTTTGGACTTGCCTTCCAGCAGCACCTTCACTCGCGTTCGAACAAGGCGGGAGTTCCTTCGACGCGATATTCGCGCCTGCTCTTTCATCAAGCGCTGCACGCGCCTACGGGCAATTGCGCTATCAACTTTATCGCCGAGATCAAACGCGGCAGAGTTCTCTTCATCAGAATAAGTAAACACGCCAACTCGATCGAACTGCCCTACGCGAACGAAATCCAGCAGCTCCTCAAAATCCTTGGTGCTTTCGCCGGGAAATCCAACTATGAACGTCGTTCGAATCGCGACCCCAGGAACGCGCTCGCGTATGCGCCGGATCATCCGCTCGTAAGCATCGCGATTGCCGCCCCGCCGCATGCGAGCGAGCAGCTGCCGGCTCGCGTGCTGAAGCGGAATGTCAAAATAGTTACAAACATTCGGACGGCTAGCCATCACTTCGAGAAGCTCATCGGTTATCGCTGTCGGGTAGCAATAAAGAAAGCGCAGCCACTCGACTCCGCGAACGTTGGCAATTGAATCGAGCAAACGAGCGAGGCCGTTTGTGAGACCGAGATCCGCGCCGTAGTTCGTGGTGTCCTGTGAGATCAGCACGAACTCTTTCACGCCCTGCGCGGCAAGCATCTCGACTTCATTCAAGATCGACTCGGGCGAGCGCGAGCGAAACACGCCCCGCAGCTTTGGGATTATGCAGAATGCGCAGGTATGATCGCAGCCCTCGGCGATCTTCACATAAGCGGTAAACGGCGCCGTCGCGCGCAGCCGCGGAGTGGTTTCGTCGTAAAGGAAGAGCTCAGGCGCAGCGGCGCCGTCGCTGTAAACCGGCAAGACGCGATGGCCGGTCGGCTCGACGACTGCTTCAATCTGTTTCAGCTGATTGACTCCAATGCAAGAATCGATCTCGGGAATCTCGCGCTGAAGCTCGTCACGGTAGCGCTCGACTAAACAGCCGGCGACGATCAAACGTTTCAAGTTGCCGGTCTGTTTGAGCTGGGCCATTTCCAGAATCGTTTCGACGGATTCTTGTCTGGCCGAGTCGATGAAGCCACAGGTGTTCACCACCAGAACGTCTGCCGCGCGCGAGTCGTTGGTAATCTCGTAACCCTGCCTCGCCAACAGTCCCATCATCACCTCGCTGTCGACGAGGTTCTTGGGACAGCCCAGGCTCACCATTCCGACTTTCTTTTTCGCAATCATCGCTTGTTGGCTCTATAGGTGATCGATCCGCACGCAAACGCAAACTATGATCTTAACGAAAATCTTGGATTTTGGCGACCTCAGTGCTTATCCTTTGACGCCTCAAACGCGGCGTCCTAAAGTATCGTGTGGCGGCAATGGGTGATATGACTGGTCCTGAAGGTTTCTACATCGGACTCGATGTCGGTCGGACAATTCGCGGAGCCCTTGTTCGCGCAGACGGCTCGATATTGCGGCAGCATCGCGTCGTGTCTGAAGTCAGCGATGCGCGAGTCTTCATCAATCAATTGATCGACACGATCAAGACGCTTCAAATCGAAGAAGAGAGCGCGGTGGCGGCAGGGATCGGATGGGCTGGGCTCGTGAATCAGCGCGCTCAACGCATTGAAGCGAATCCCAACCTGTGCGACGTTTCATCCTACGACTTGCACTCGGAAGTCGAGCGCGCAACCCGATTGCCCGTCGTCATCGACAACGATGCCAACGTAGCCGCTTACGGCGAATGGCGGTCGGGCGCCGCGCGAGGCTCAAGCGATGTCTTCTTTGTCACAATGGGAACGGGCATTGGCGCAGGGTTGATCCTAGGCGGCCAGTTGCAGCGAGGCAGCCTTGGTTTCGCCGGCGAGTTCGGCCACTTCAAAGTCGAGCTGGAAGGACTGGAGTGCGGCTGCGGTGGGACCGGATGCCTGGAAACGCTCGCGTCTGGTCCAAACATCGTGCGCCGAGTTCGGGAGCAACTGTTCAGCGATCCGTCGTTTTCAGTTTCGAGGCTCGCGCGAGATATGGAAGGCACGCTCACCGCCGAACGCGTGGTTGCTGCGGCGATGGAGAACGACCATCTCGCTCTGTCAGTGTTGAAGGAGACGGGGCGAATCCTCGGCACAACAATCGCGAGCATTGTCAACTTGCTGAATGTCGAAGTTATCGTGCTCGGAGGAGGCTTGATGGCCGCGAGCGAGTTGATTCTTGAGCCGATCAGAGAATCGGTTCAGAGAGCGACGGTAGCGCCGGCCTTCGACTGCTGCCGGATCGTTCCTGCAGAGCTTGGCCCGGACGCGGGCATCATAGGCGCGGCGCTGCTGGCCCGGGATTCGGTGCTTCAGACGTAGGCTGGACTCGTAACGCTCGCCAACGATTCGCAGTGTTTGGCAACATCAATCGCGAGGGCTTTACCAAAGAGTTATCCTAGCAGTATCATGCACAACATCCTTGAAACTAGCTCAGGGTATCTAGGGTAATCAATGAGCGCTGTTTCCTCGTCTAGTGTTTGAGCCGAACAATCAATAGGAGCCAGCCGATGAAAAAGCTGATCTGCGCATTCGTCTCAGTGCTCGCGATCACTGCTGCGTGCTACGGCCAATCCGACGCGCCAACACTCTTTCAGAAGCCAGCAGTGAACCGCACTCACATCGTGTTCGTTTATGCCGGTGATTTATGGCTTGTGCCACGTGAGGGCGGTGATGCCAAACGCTTGACGACCGGCGTCGGGATCGAGACCGATCCGATCTTCTCACCTGACGGGACGCAGATCGCTTTCACCGGCGAATACGACGGCAATACGGATGTCTATGTGATCGCGGCTGCCGGCGGCGTGCCCAAGCGGTTAACTTATCATCCGGGCGCGGATGTGGCCGTCGGCTGG
>DATFWM010000703.1:0-4012 GCA_035259295.1 Blastocatellia bacterium
TCTGGCGACTGGTTGGATGAACAATCACGGCGAAATCTTTGAGCGGAAAAAATTCGGCCGGGGTCGTGTAAATGCGAGGCGCAAATCGGCGCACGAGTTGCCATTGCCCAGGCGTTAAATCCCGCGGCGGATCAAGCTCTAGAGCGCGCGCATATTCTCGACTCGCATCGTCGAGGCATCGGCGCAGATGGTATTCGACGCCGCGCTGATGATGCGCCTCGGCGGCCCCGATTTCTTGTGCTGCTGGCTGCTGGGGCCAAAAGACGCACGTGGGCAAGAAAATTAGTATTATGGGTCGGAGTCGTGACATTCGTGTTCCCCTCGCGTGCGGCGGCAAGAAGCCGCCGCACGCGAGGATAAATCAGAAGTAAAACTTCACCCCGAACTGAATAATGCGCGCATCGCCTGCAGACAGAATTTGTCCGAAGCCACCCGAATCGCGCGCGATGTTCGGCGGGCCGAAATTGGCGCGATTAAAAGCATTGAACAATTCCGTGCGGAACTGGACGTAGCGTCGTTCGCTAAGATGGAAGTTCTTTGCCAATGTGAAGTCGAAGTTGATCAAGCCTGGCCCGCGCATGATCCCGACGCCGGCAGTGCCAAATGCTCGCTGCGCGGAAGGTGAGAGGGGCGGAACATTGAACGCAGCGAACGCATTGGTGTTGAACCAGCGTCCGAGCGTACGTTCAGATTCGGGCAAGACCGGATTGCCGACGAGATTGGGACGCGCCAACCGTTCGCCGCCCAGGTTGAGCACGCTTGCGCCGCCCAGCGTCGCGGTCAAGCCGAGGCCGCTTTGCAGCACGTGGATGCCGGTCAACTGCCAGCCACCCAGTAGCAGGTCCGCCGCTCTGTGCCAGTCATTGCCGAAGCGTCGTCCGCGACCGAAGGGCAGTTCGTAGATGTAACTGGCGACAAAGCGATGCTTGATGTCGAACTCGGCCAGCCCTCGCTCGGCGCGCAAATTGTTGCCATCCTGCGGCTGGCGGAAGGTGCCGACATCAACGCCCGCGCCGCCGCCGCTCGTCGATATGTGATCGGGCGCGCCGGTCAGCGCTTTGCCCCACGTATAGCTGACCAGGCCGGTCAGACCGCTGGAGAAACGCTTCTCCAAACGTGCCTGCAACGAGTGGTAGCTCGAATTGACGCGGTTCTCCATCCATTGGATATCGCCGAATGCAGGATAAGGCCGAGCGCCTGCCGACTGCGAACCATTCGGATTATCGATCACCGCGCGCTGATTCAGATTGCGGAAGCCGTTCAACTTCGTCCCCTTGTTACCGACGTAAGCGATATCCAGCAGCAGGTCCTTTAACAATTCGTACTGAATGCCGAAGTTATATTGCTGAATATACGGTGTGCGCTGATTGGCATCCTGCGCGCGACGCAGCACGGTGGTCGGGTTGAGCGAGGTCGGATCGAGCAGACCCGACGGGTAGCCGTTGACCAAACGGAACGGCGCCGCCGAAGCCACCGCTGCCGCGCCAATCACATTCGTCTGGATCAGATTGTCTACCAGGAACGGCGGATTGAATCCGAGCAGGCCTTCGCGCCCTTGTCTGACGGTGTGGGTGTAGAAAATGCCATAAGCTCCACGAATTACCCAACGCGAAGTGGGCGAATAAGCGAAGCCGAAGCGCGGCGCAACGTTGTTGTGATCGGGATGAATCAACGCGCGTTCGAAGGTGCCGTCACCCTTGGCGAGGACGGGCGCGCCGGTCTTCGGATCGAAGTTGACGAAGTTGTTCTGCTTCTCGCGCGGAGGTGTGGCGAATTCGTAGCGCAGTCCCAGATTCAAGGTCAGCTTGGAGCTGATCTTGTAATCGTCCTGGATGAAGTAGAACTGCATGTCCTGGCCCTGGTCCATGACGGTGAAACTCGTCAGCGCGAGTGACGTCGGTAGGCCGAGCAGCAGATCGCCCACCGCGCGATTGGTGAAGCGATTCTGAAAACTCAGGCTGCCGATAGTTGCGTTCAGATCGTTGATCTTGGTTTGCACGTGCAAGAACTCAGTCCCGAGCTTCAGGAGGTGTTGCCCGCGATTCCAACTGAAGGTTACGCGCGGATTCCACGAGCGAGGCGTCTGGAACTGTGGTGTCGAAGTGTGACGCCCCACAGCGTCGAAGCCCTGGATATTGATTTTTGGAATACCTCCGGCAATCGACGGATCGTTCGGCACGTTCTTCAAGCCGATCTCTCCGGGGCCGTCCACGCCGAAGTTCGGCGGGAAGGTGAAATAGTTGCCGCGCGCGAGGCCGAAACGGAAATCACCGACCAGTGAAGGCGAAACCGTCCACGTCAAGCCGAAAGCCAGTCCCTGAGAACGATTGAGATTCGCACCGAAGGCATCGTTGAAAGACCCTTCGGCCAATCCAGGCAGCGGCGATGGGCGGAACGTGTCGGTGTCGACGAAGCTGTAGCGCCCGAAGAAAGTGATGTTGCTCGCGAACTGATGGTCAACGCGCACGTCGAATTGATCCTGGCGTGTGCGCGTGACGGGTGTGGAGGCAAAGATCGGCACATCATTGACGATCACAGTTGGATCGGGAATTCGTGCGACGATCTTCGCGCCGACCGGGTCCCAGCGGCTCTGCGGGATTACCCACTGGCCCGCCGCGTTCTTGCTGAACTCCGGCCGTCCCGGCGCAAAAGGATCCACGACCGGTGTGGTGAACAACCTGGGATTTGGACTGAACAACCCAGCTTTCTCATCCGCCGATGGCACCTGGCGTGTGCGCGGCACCCCCTGGCGATCGCGCAAGCCTTCGTAATCGCCGAACCAGAAAGTCTTGTTCTTAACCAGTGGCCCGCCGACTGCTGCACCGAACTGATTGCGCTGTCGCCGCGGTTTGGGCGCTCTGAGCGCATTGGAGAAAAAGTTGTTGGCGTCGAGCACATCGTTCCGCAGAAACTCGTAGACGCTTCCACGAATGCCGTTCGTTCCCGATTTGATCGTCGCATTAACGACAGCGCCGGAACTGCGCCCGAACTCTGCCGAGTAGGCATTGGTCTGAATCTTGAATTCCTGCAAGGCCTCGATCGAAGGCTGCACGAGCTGTACGTTCTCGCCGCGGAACGAATTCGAGTACGAAATATTGTCTACACCATCGAGCAGAAATACATTGTTGAACGTGCGGTTTCCATTGACGTTGAGCACGCCCTTGAAATTGACGCTGGCCAGGCGAGGTGTGCCTGGCAGCACTCCCGGCGAGAGCAGCGCCAGTTGGTTGTAATCGCGGCCATTCAGCGGCAGGTCAACGATCTTTTTCTGATCGATCACTGAACCGCGCGACGAGGTCTCGGTCTCGAGCAAAGCCGCCGCTTCGGTGATTTCGACGACTGAAGTCAACTCGCCGATCTGCAAGCTCACATCGATTCGCGCGACCTGATTGACTTGCAGCGTGATGCCGCTGCGCACAAATTTTTTGAAGCCGCTCTTTTCGACCGTCATCGAGTAAGGCCCGGGTTTGAGACTGGGCACCGTGTATAAACCTTGTTCATTGGTCTCGCTTTTGAGGCTGAGATTTTTCTCAACGTTGGTAAGGGTGATTTGCGCTTTTGGGACGACTGCGCCCGAGGCATCTTTCACTTCACCCGTAATGGTTGCTGTTTCCTGCTGAGCAATGGCAGAAAAACCGAGCAACATTGCAAAGAGCATTGTCAATCCTGACCATCGAATTTGCATAGATCAACCCTCCTCATAGTTGATGTAGATGGGGTTCCCACTCCGAGTTGCGAAGATTCTTATGGATTTACTCCCAGCTTAGCTCGGCCAGCATCCTACCCCCATTGAGTCAAAGGCAGGTGAAAAGCAAGTTAGATTTATGTCAAATGGTATAAATTGTTGCCACACTATCCCCGCACCCTATCCCTGCACCGAAAACCTGTCAAGTCTGTAACGATGGGTACTTGCAGCATATGCGAGGCTCACCGCGCAGATCGCTTGAAATCGTCATAATCATAGGGTTGAGATTTCGTAATTGAGAAGTACAACTCAAGAATTCCTCAAGTG
>DATFWM010000704.1:0-4272 GCA_035259295.1 Blastocatellia bacterium
GAAAATCTCACACGCGGTCAATTTGCTTTGGTGCACAAGAACCGCGGCCAACAGCGACAGAGACTGGGTGTGCGTCAGCTTTTTGCGCAATCCCACCCACGGCAGTGGGTGGATCGTTCAGGCCCAGCCTACAACGAACGCGAACGGATTCCTGCGAATCCCACCCACGGCAGTGGGTGGATCGTTCAAGTCTTGCCTATAAAACAGCGCGGCATTGAACCTTTGCGTTTGCTGTGCGCCACATAAGGTTGGAGGTGAATGCTCCGAGACGACCTGCCGGCTATGCTTGGACGATGCACCCGCTGCCTGGGTGGGATTTGAGAGCGGATCGGGGGACGCTCCGGTAGGCTGTGCTTGAACGATCCACCCACTGCCGTGGGTGGGATTGACAAACTGGTCGACGCTTCTTTGGTAGGCCGAGCTTGAAACATCCACCCACTGCCGTGGGTGGGATTGCGCAAAATCACGACGCGCAGCTCCCTTCGCTTGTTTGATTGCCGCGCACATGATAAGAAAGCAACTCTCACCGAGGTAGTTTCTAGATTCAAACGTGGTTTGAGCCCGACGTGAAGCAGGAGGATGATAATGCGTCAAAAAGCCTTAGTGACTGTTTACATTTTGCTACTCGTCTCGCTGACCGCTAATGCGCAGCGAGCAAGAAGAAGCCGAAGAACCAACAGCGCTCTGCAAGCCGCCGCTCAGACTATGGGTGCTGAAGGATTGAAGTCAATTCAATACTCGGGCAGCGGGTACAACTTCGCCCTCGGACAAAGCATCAATCCGCTCGCCCCGTGGCCCAAGTTCAACGTCAAGAGTTATACTCGCGTCATTAACTACGAGAGCGCCTCGTCCAGAGAGGAGTTGGTCCGCACGCAATTCGACAATCCTCCGCGAGGCGGCGGCGCGCAGCCGATCATCGGCGAGCAGCGGCAAGTGCTTGCCGTTGGCGGAAGCGGGACTTTCGCTTGGAACGTCGCGGGTGACACCGCTACTCCTGTTCCTGCCGCCGCCGAAGAGCGCGCGCTTCAACTATGGCTCACGCCTCACGGCTTCCTGAAGTCCGCTCAGTCGAGCGCCGCAAGAGTGACATCTAGCGCGGTCGGTGGGCACAAGACATACTCCGTCTCGTTTCTGTGCAGCGGCAAGTTCAAGGTCAGAGGAACCATCAACGATCAGAATCTGGTCGAGCGAGTCGAGACCAGAATACCCAATCCCGTGCTCGGCGATATGTTGGTTGTGACGACCTATTCCGACTACAAAGACTTCGACGGAGTCAAGTTTCCCACCAGGATCGTTCAGTCGCAGGGCGGATTCCCCGTGCTCGATCTCACAATCAGCGCGGTTAAAGCAAACGCACCCGCCGACATCCAGGCACCCGACAACGTACGCGCGGCAGCCGCGCCGCCAGTTCGAGTCGAGACGCAAAAGATCGCCGACGGCGTGTGGTATCTGACAGGCAGCACTCATCACAGCGCCGCTGTCGAGCTCAAAGATTATGTTGTGGTGATTGAAGGACCGCAGAACGAAGAACGTTCGCTTGCGGTAATCGCCGAGGTGAAAAAGCTTGTGCCCAACAAGCCGATCAGGTACCTGGTGAACACGCATCATCACTTCGATCACTCAGGCGGGATCAGGACGTTTGCGGCTGAAGGCGCGACGATCATCACTCATCAAATCAACAAGGCGTTCTACGAAAGAGCCTCTCGCGCGCCGCGAACCCTCGCTGCTGACAAGCTTTCGCAACCCGGCAAGCCGATGGCGATCGTAGCGATGCGCGATAAAATGGCTTTGAGCGACGGCGCGCGCGTGCTAGAGCTTCACCATATCAAGGGCAATCTTCACCACGACGGAATCATTATGGCTTACCTGCCGAAGGAGAAGATCCTGATCGAGGCCGACGTGTTCACACCGCCCGCGCCCAACGCACCGCCCCCGGCGACGCCCAGCCCGTTCACGGTGAATCTGTATGAAAATCTTCAGCGGCTGAAGCTGGAGGTCAATCAGATCGCGCCGCTGCACGGGAGACTTGTGACGATGACGGACTTGCTGAAGGCGGTAGGAAAGGCGGGGTGATCAAGGCTCGAGCCCCACGCGCCGCAATAGTTCAACGAAGCTCGGCTCACGACGCAGATCGTCAAAGGTCGGATCTTCTTTCAGACCCAACAGCGAAACGTCGCGCGACTGATAAGCCTTCTCCAGCCATTCTCGCGCGCGCTCACGATCGCCAAGAGCCGCGTGAATCTGTGCGATCACGTACGGCAACACTTCGGGGCGCTTCGAGATCTCGCTCAGCATCTTCAGCGCCTCGGCTTGCTTGCCCCATCTTGCGTAAACCCTAGCAATTGGCGCTTTCATGTTGTAAGTGACCCTCGGGATGGCTGCATTCTTGTCGATTATCTCCTGATACTTGTCGATCGCTTCTTTGTATCTGTTCGTCGCTTCATAAACCGCCGCGAGAAGCGCGAGGGCCGTTTGGAAACCGGGCTCCATGTCCAGCGTCTTTTGGAGCTCTTGCTCTGCCTCGTCGTACTTGCGCGCAACTACCAATGCCTGAGCTGGAGCGACGCTTATGTCCGGCGAGACTGGATCGATCTGCTGTGCGCGGCGAGCTTCTCGTATTGCCTCGTCGTGTCTGCCGCTTGTTGCCAGCAGCAGCGCGTAGCGATGATGGGCGAGCGGAGAGTTTGGGTTCAATTCAATCCCGCGTCTGTACTCTGCTTCCGCGCCTTTCCAGTCCCAGTCGGAAATCCATTTCGTAAAGCCAAGCGACGCGTGAGCCTCGCCCAGCGAGTCATCTAATCTGATAGCATCCATGACGGCGCTCTTCGCCTCCGAGAACCTCCCGCTGAAGCTGTAGCAATCGGCCAGCCCCGCGTATGCGAGCGCAAAGTTTGGGTCCCTCTGGATTGCTTGCTGAAACTGGTCAGTGGCCTTCTGAACGTTGTCGACGGTCAGCTTGCTCAAGTAGCCGCGGCCCTTCAGATAAAGCTGATATGCTTCAGGATTGTCGGTAGCGCGATGCACCAGCCGTTGTTTCTCCGGATCCGTGAGTCGCAGCCGCAACTTCTCCGAGATCGTCTGTGAGATTCGTTCCTCGAATCCAAGCAAGTCCGACTCTCGCACCGAGGAACTGATCGCCCCACAGATGGCGCTGGTCTGTTACGTCCAGCAGCTCCGCGCTGATCGACAGGCTGTCGCCGCGTCGAACAACGCGGCCGCTAAGCACCGCGCGCACGCCGAGCTTTCGTCCCACCGTTTGCTCGTCGACCTCACCTTTGTATTTGAAGCTCGAAGTGCTGGCGATTACTTTCAGGCTCTGAAGCTCAGCGAGTTTGTTGATGATGCGCTCCGGAATTGCTTGCCCGAGATACTCGATGTTTGGATCGGCGTCGGTCGCGAACGGCAAGACTGCGAGTGAGTCGACAGCCGCAGCCGGCCGGGACATCAAGAAGATCCCGGTGGTCACGGCGATGATCAGAGTTCCAGCGACCGCCAACAGCCAGCGAGGGTACGGAGAGCGCCTGCTGAAAAGCGGACTTCACACGGCTGGAATCGACCAATCGAATGTACGCTTCGTTGACCAGGGCTGAAGTTTGTAACGTGTGGTCGACTCTCTCGCCGCTTATGAAACGATGAGCCAGACGGCGAAGCTCCTCGTTTACAAGCGGGATCAGCCGGTCGAGCGCAGACTGATCGCCTTCGCTCCAGGCGACCAAGAGGCGCGTGACCTGCTCAGATGAAGATGCGTTCACAGTTGTTCTTCGGTCGGGCGGATTATATCACCGACGAGGAACTTTACGGCGGCCTTCAAGTCTTTGAGCGTGGTTTACGCCTTCATGAATGGGCACCCCAGCGGGGTGCAATGTTTGTAGAAAGACTAGGGTGCCATGAGTCCGCACCCCAGCGGGGTGCAATGTGCGCCGTGGATTCTCAACATGTAGCGGACACATTGCACCCCGCTGGGGTGCGCATCCGCTCTACGCGTTCTCTACAAACATTCAACCACTACGTGGTTGCCACAGCAACCTGTAGGTTGTTGGACTCTTCGCGGGAGATAAAGATAATGAGCGAAACTACAATACAGGAAATACTCGATCTGGAAGAACACCTGAGACAGGCAGAGATGCGTGTCGACCGAGCCGCGCTAAACAACTTCTTTGCTGATGACGTAATGGTCACGGCGCCGGTCGGCATCGTGGTCGACAAAATCGCAATCACCTCGGAGTTCGAGCGGGCCGCAAAAGCAAAGATAGACGTTTACGACGAGGAAGA
>DATFWM010000705.1:0-5491 GCA_035259295.1 Blastocatellia bacterium
CCTATCAAGAAAGACAAGCTCTTCTTCTTCACCGGCATTGAGTGGAAGTACATTCGTCGTTTCACAAACGCGACTAATCGCACGCTTCCGACGCGAGCCGAACGGGCAGGCGATTTCTCGGCGCGGCTGGGATCGACTGGATTTCTCAGGGATCCGCAAAAGACTGGGACCTGCAATAGCACTAGTCAAGTTGCATGTTTCACCGGAAACAAGATTCCGGATAACAGGATTACGGCTGATGGCCGCGCATTCGCCAATGTCTACAGTGCGATGGAAAAGCTGGCGACCGCGTATACTGACACGACCGCTGCGAACAACGCTTTGTTTCAGATGCCGAATCCGTTTGACTTTCGGCAAGAGATTTTGCGCATCGATTATTTGATCAACAGCAAGCACAGCCTCTATGGCAGATACTTGCACGACAACTACGACTTGGTCGATCCTTTCGGGGTTTTCATTACGTCTCAACTGCCGACGATACCGACTCGCCGAATTCGTCCTGGATTCAGTTATCAGCTTGGTCATACGTGGCTCATTAATTCCAAGCTGATCAACGAAGCAAAAGTCAACGCGTCGTGGAACGGTCAACGCATCCCGCCGGTCGGTGATTTATGGAAGCGAGACAGTTACGGCTTCCAGTATGCTCAACTCTTTTCGGGTGGGCGATTCGATAACGGGATCCCGAGCACGACCATTTCGAACTTCGCCAGTTTTGACGGGCCTTCCGGCTCGTTGCTCTCGCCGACCACCGACATAGCCTTTGCCGATAACGTTTCGATAAACCGCGACACCCACTCGATCAAGGCCGGCGTTCTCGTCGTGCGCAACCGCAAGGACCAGAACGGGCGGTCGGCCTACACCGGCAATGTGAGTTTCAGCACAAGCGGAAACACGAACACAACCGGAAATGCCTTCGCCGACGCGCTGCTCGGCAACTTCCGCACATATAACGAAGCCGAGAACGACCCGATTGGGTTCTTCAGGTTCACGCAGTTCGAGTCTTACGTTACGGACAACTGGCGGGTGCGTCGCAATCTCAGCATTGAGGCGGGGCTGCGATACCAGTATGTGCTGCCGATCTACACTCAGGCGAATAATATCGTGAACTTCGACCCACGCCTTTATGATCCGAGTAAGGCGGTGACGGTGTTGCCGAACGGGACCATCGACACAACCAAAGGCGGGAATCGCTTCAATGGATTGGTGCGCGCGGGAAGCGGCGTGCCGAACAGCGAGCTAGCACGCGTGCCGAACGGCAACAGCCCTACGGTTCTGGGGGTGCCAGCCGGGGCGCCTCGCGGTTTGTACAATTCCGCGCATTTGATCGCGCCTCGACTCAGTTTTGCGTGGACGCCGTTCAAAGACAACAGGACCGCGGTGCGCGGCGGGTTCGGTGTCTTCTTTGATCGGCCCGAAGGCAACTTGATTTTCTCACAGGTCAACCTCCCGCCGTTCAATACTAGCGCGCAGTTCGAGAACGGGAACATCGCCAACATCGCAAGCGCCAAGGCCTCCGCGCTGACGCCGTTCGGAACAATCAGCGCGATTGATCCGAATCTGAAGGTGCCTTATACGATGAACTTCAGCGTCAGCGTTCAGCGCCAGTTGCCGGCGGGAATCTTTGGTGAGATCACTTACGTCGGAAACCTGGGCAGGCATCTGCTGCGTCAGCCTGACATCAACCAGCCGACATTTGACGCGCTGCTTGCAAATTCCAAGATCCCGTCGAGCTCGAGACCGTCGACCAATACGTTACGCCCGTACAAAGGATTCTCGGCGATAAACATGCGGTTGTCGGATTCTACCTCGAGCTACAACGCACTCCAGCTTTACGCCGCTAAACGAAGAGGAGCGCTGACGCTGACTGCGAGTTACACGTGGTCGAAGTCATTAGCCGACGCAAGCGGGAACGGAGACGGTTTGGACGTCGGTGAAGACCCATTCAACAGAAGAGCCAACTTCGGACCGACCTCATTCGATCGCCGGCATATCTTCGTCACGACTTACACCTACCGGATACCGTTCTTCCACGGTTGGAAGGGCGGATTACTTGGCGTGGGCAACGCAATAATGTCGGGATGGGAGCTGAGTGGCATCACTCGAGCGCAGACAGGCGAATATCGAACTGTGAGGGGAAGCACCTCGATAGGCACGCGGCGCTCGGACTACATTGGAGGAGAAGTAGGTCTCCCATCCGATCAGCGCAGCCCCGCTCGATGGTTCAATACAGCAGCGTTCGCTCCCGCGCCCGATGAGCGTCGAGGGACGAGCGGGCCTGGCATTGTGGTAGGGCCGGGCCGCTATATGTGGGACATCTCGATGCGCAAGAAGTTTGCGATTAGAGAAGGTATCAGCACGCAGGTCCAGGCAGATTTCTTCAACGCCTTCAACCAAACGAACCTAAACAATCCAAACACGGACCCCGGCAGCCTGACGAGCCCTAACAATGCCTTCGGCACGATCAATGGGGCTGCGCCGGGCCGGAACATTCAGTTGGGTTTGAAGCTCGTTTTCTGAGGATCCGAAATTGGAGGCCGCGGTTGTTTGAGATATGATGTGTGAGTCGTATGCGCCGAATAAATCCTCAGAAGTTTAGGATCGCGACGCGTGGCACGTCGCGCGAGATCAACCGGCAGATTGCGTTGAACCTCATCCGCACCCATCAGCCAATGTCCAGAGCTGATCTGGCGCGAATGATGGGGCTTCGTCGCGGCGCAGTCAGCTTAATCGTTAATCAATTGCTGGCCGAGCGCCTGATCTTCGAAGGCCTGACAGGTGAAACACGGCGCGGTCGAAAGCCGACCTTTCTCTACATCGAGTCGCGCGGTAGGTCAATCATTGCAGTGGACATCCGGGCGACTCGAACCTACATTCAAGTGACTGACCGCCTCTGCAGGTCCCTGGTCGGGCCGGTAAGTTTTCCAACAAATCGGACACCGAAAAAGCTGGTTGCTCAGTTGAGTGAGCGAATCAAACAGGTACTCGTCGATCACAAAGAACTCGGCGATTGCGAGGGAATAGGCGTCGCGGTACCTGGCATGATCGACTTACACACGAACCGCGTTCTCAACGCACCGACGCTCGGGTGGCGAGACGTTGATATTCGCGGGCCGCTCGCCGCTGCCACGGGACTTCCGGTCCACCTCGAGAACTCAGCCAAAGCGTGCGCGTTCGGGCAAGCCTGGGCGGCGCGAGGGGACGCGGTTGCAATCAGTGAGCTAGCCTTCGTTACCGTTTCAGACGGGGTCGGGGTAGGCGTGATTGTCGGTGGCGAAATGCTCCGCGGCAAACACAACATCGCGGGCGAATTCGGTCACGTGCCGCTCACTCTTGACGGCCCTCGTTGCTCGTGCGGATCGACCGGATGTTGGGAAGCTTACGTTTCTAACCTGGCGACATTGTCTCGGTACTTCGGTCGCAACTTGAACGAAAACGGGCCTTTGCCGGCAGAGATTGCCGCGTTTACGATTGACGATCTGATCGCGCGGGCGCGTGCTGGCGACCCGAAAGCCGTTGCCACTCTGCAGTCAACTGCGCGGTATCTGGGGCTTGGACTCGCGACGCTCGTCAATACGATCGATCCGGGAAGGATTTACATCGGCGGAGAAATAACCGCGGCGTGGGACATGCTCGAGGAGACCGTTCGGAGCGCATTGGCCGAACGAGCGCTCACGCCTGCCGCCAGGAATGCAGACATCAGGGTTGTTTCGACTCTTGAGTATCCGCGTCTGCGCGGGGCGGCAGCGCTTGTGGCGGTGCCGGCCTTTGCGGCGCCAGCGGTTGCTTGAGTTTGTAGTCCGGCCTTTAAGCGGAGGTTTGTAGGGTTTGAGCTATGACAGAGCAGCTTACAAACTTCCACCTAAAAGGCCGAACTACAGGCGCGTGAGGAGGAGTAGTCGTGCAACAATCCCGTCGTGATTTCATCTTGGGGCTGGGCTCGCTCGCAGCCGCATACGTTTTGCCGGCCAGGGCTAGCGGCAAAGAGTCAGACATCAAGTTCGGCTACGCCGCGATAACCTGGGACGGCAACGACACTCAGGCGATCAAGGACGTCAGCGAAGTCGGGTTTCGCGGAATTCAGTTGCGAGCGAACATCCTGAGGGAGTTCATTGACGACCCGAAAGAGGTCGCTGATCTCTTGCAGCAGTATAAGCTGCAGTTCGTGGCCTTGTCTGGTGGCGGGCCTCGCGGTGGCGCCGATTACAACGAAGCCGAGGTGATCGAGACTCAAGTCAAACATACTAAGTTCCTCAAAGCCGCCGGCGGACTTTATTTGCAGATGACCGACTCCGCGCGCCCAAAAGGCAGAAAACCATCAGCGGAAGATTTCAAGAAGCTCGGACATGCGCTAGCCGAGGTTGGCAAGCGTACCATGGATCTTGGCGTGCCGTTGGCTTATCACAATCATATGGGAAGCCTGAGCCAGGGTCCCGACGAAATGGACGCCGTGATGGATGCTGCTGACGCTCGATACGTCAAGCTGCTGCTCGACGTGGCGCACTGTGCACAGGGCGGCGGCGATCCGGCAAAGGCGATTCGAAAGTATCGCGACCGAATTCAGTTCCTTCACTTGAAGGATGTCGAGAGCACCAGCGCGACCAACTCTGCGGCGTACCGCTTCGTCGAGCTGGGCCGCGGCAGACTCGACCTTCCTGCGGTGTTTGTCGCGCTCAAAGAGATTAAGTTTCATGGCTGGGCAGTGGTGGAGCTGGACAAGGTTCCCGACAACTCGCGGACTCCTAAAGAATCTGCGATCATTAGCAAGAAATACCTGGACGAGAAACTCGGAATGAAGGTGTGAAAATACCAGAGATCAGAAGTCAGAAGTCAGGAGTCAACCTCTGACCTTTGATCTCTGGTGACAAAAAAAGGAGAAGACTATGACTACACGCGAAAACTCACGAAGGGATTTCATGAAGGCCTCGATTGCGGGCGCGGCTGGCATCGCGCTCAGCTCGCGGGCGTCGAGCTACACAAGGATTCTCGGCGCCAACGATCGCGTGCGAGTGGCGTTTGTTGGTCCCGGCGACCGATCTCGCGACGCGCTGATTCCCGCTTTTCTGAAGCTGGCGAACGAGTTGAATTTCGAACCCGTCGCCGTCTGCGACATCTGGAACAGACGCCGCGACGAGGGCGCGGACTACATCGCCGCGCACGCCGACAAACTGAAAGTTCCGATTGGGGGCGAGCAGTTGGCAAAAGCTCGCAACACCGACGAGCTTTACTCGATGAAGAACGTCGACGCGGTAATCATCGCCACTGCGGACTTCCAGCACGCGTTTCATTGCATGGAAGGCGTGCGCGCCGGCAAAGACGTCTACGTCGAGAAGCCGTTCGCTAACACGATGAGCGACGCTCGAGCCGCGCTGAAGCTCGTGAGCGGCTCAAAGCGAATAGTTCAGGTCGGAACGCAGCGACGATCGACACCGAGTTACATGCGAGCCAATGATTTCATCCGGTCCGGAAAGTTCGGCGACATTGTAATGGCGGA
>DATFWM010000706.1:0-2656 GCA_035259295.1 Blastocatellia bacterium
CAGCCAAATAAACCATCCCCAATCGGGAAACCTCCGGAACTCGCCGGAATAGATTTCAGCTAACAGAAGCAAGATGAGAAACAGGAGAATGATGTACTTTATGCACCCCGGCAGGTCTTTCACCCTCTTCGGGGGTCTCTGACCTTCCGGCTGTTTGTCATCTTGCCTTGACGGTTGTCGAATGCCTGGTGTTGACATAGTTTTCTCCTTTTTTAGCCTGGAACTACTGAGGGAGCTTGCAGGGGTCAATGATTCGCCGACCTGGCTAAAGCCAGCTCCCGCAGAAGCACGATCATGGGTGTGGTGGCAGCCGCCACGTGAGTAATAAGCTCACCCGGCTCTGCCTTTAACTTCGGTTCAGCACGATTCGGAACCGTGGTTGGTTCTGGGACTCGTGTCCCTTCAACTACATCCTCAGGCCTCAGTGTTCTCAAAACAGTTTGAGCAAGAGACGGAGCCACGCAAATCTTCGGTAGGCGAAGGATTGCGCTGATGAGCTCCGGGCCCGCTGAAGATAAAGCCAAGAAGCTGACCAGCCACCTTTCCCTGTTACCCAGGAACTAAGGTCCCAGACTGGCTGGTAATCGCTGCAACAACGCGTCGCAAGCCGATGTAAAGCTGCTACGACGACGGGATTATAACATAGATTCCAGATCTTGCAGATTTTTTAACGAGAAATCCACTGACTCTAAGTCGCCGTCAGCAGGAAGGAGTAAACGCGGGCTCACCTCTGCTTAGGCGTGTAATACCTCTTGAGCCAACTGCTCAAGCCGTCGAGCCCCGGAAACAATACCCGCTCCGTAACGTTCGCCTGGTCCAGTTTGTCGCGCACTTCCCACTTCAACTCGGCGGGTATGATCACTCGCTTATACAACTCGGGATGTTGCTGGAGCCAACGATCGAGTCGAGCGGTTGGGCTCGACATCATTGAGAACAACGCGAACTGATTCACAATCCGATCATCCAGCGAAGGCGGCTCAAAGAACACAACGAATTCATCGGGCGATAAGCGATCGTATTCCGTCAGGGTGCCGGCGACTTTACTTAGCATCTCGACGGTGAACGCGTTTGAGCCTTCCTCTTGAAGCAGCGCTTTGAGTCTATCGGGCAACAGACGATTAGTCTTTACAAAATCCACGCACCAGATCACGCCATCGAAGCCATAGTCTTGCAATCGGACCGTTGCGAAATGCAGTGCGACGTACGGCGAGAAAGTCCAGTCGATCAACCTCGTCGGCAGGCCGTGATGCTGCGCAAGTGCAAGCCAGTTCCACATCGAATCGTCGGGCACCGCGTCGCGCCGCGCGTACTTGCGATAGTTTCGCAGCAAGTGCCCTTCGAGTTTCTCAGCCGCGCCTCCGAGTCTTATCAAGCCGGTCTTCAGATCGTAGGATGAGTTTCCCAATCCGCGAAAAGCAAGGTTAGATCTGAACCGCGCGAGCGGTTCTTCCCACGACCCTTCGTAGAGCCGCTCGTTCAACTCGTTCCAGCTTGTAACACGAATATCTTCCACTTTCTTGTCACAGCGTGAGCCGTTGACGGCCGCCGTGAAGCTTGATCTTTTTCCCGCCCGAATAAAACCATCCCGACAACCTTTCGGGCAAGGTGACATCGGCAACAAGCGATTTCTCTTTGCGCTCGTATCGGACCGTGATCTCGCCTCGCGGATGAGACATAGAAGCTGTCACCTGCTTAAGCTGTCCGAGATGAGGCGCGATGGCTACTTCGCCGAATCCCGGCGCCGCTGATTCGATGCCTGCCACCGTTGCTAATAAATCAAAATTGGGATGGGCGCTCCAGGCATGACAATCTGAGCGGGTCGGCTCAGGTTTCTCGGCCCACGTGGTGAGCCCCAGCGCCAGCATTTCGCGCCACGGCCCAAGCTGATTCAAGTACTCATCACCGAGTCCCACTTTTTTCATCGCGCGAAAAAGATAATAGCGGAAGTAGTAGGAGCATTGTGTCAGTTTCGCATCGCTCAGCACGGTTCTCATCACGCCCTGCTGCTCCACTGCCGGAATCGCATCCGTCAGGACCGCGACTATATTTGCGTGCTGAGAGAAATGCTGCTTCGCGGGCGTGTCGGCCATCAGCTGCCGCGCTCGGTCCCAACACTCTTTTCGCACAGCTTCAACTATCCTTGCTGCCAAATTGCGATAATGCTGGGCGCGTTCGCTGCTGCCAAAATCTGATTCGAGGTCTGCCTGCTCGCCGAGCGCCGCGGCAAACTGCAAGCTTAAGATCGCCGACCTGCCATCAGCTTCTTGAGGCGGCACTCCGCTCTTGAAATCATCAGTCCAATCGACAAAATTCCACCACTGAAGCTGTCCAAGCAGACCCGATGAGGTCAGGCGCGACTCGAACCAATCGAGCACCCCGCGCGAATTTTGTAGAAACTGCCGAAGGAACTGCGACTCGCCGCGCGTCCACCACAAGTCATGCATCATGCCTATCCACAGCAGCGAAAAGGGCGGGATGTATTGCGGAAGCGCAGAAGGCTAACGGCTCTGAGTTAACCCTTCGGGTGTGCGCGACTCGTCGAGCTGCTCAATAGCGTTCTTCACCAACCGATCATCCCCCGTCAGGTAAAGTGAGACAAGGGCCTGTATGCGCGTGTCTCCGGCGTATT
The DNA here is from genome assembly GCA_035259295.1 of Blastocatellia bacterium. Classification (GTDB taxonomy): domain Bacteria; phylum Acidobacteriota; class Blastocatellia; order UBA7656; family UBA7656; genus Onstottus_A. The sequence continues at coordinate 2,630 of DATFWM010000706.1, forward strand.
GCAGTTGCTCGTAGTACGGGCCATCCA
>DATFWM010000707.1:0-5457 GCA_035259295.1 Blastocatellia bacterium
CACCCGGAAGAACTGTCGTTAGCGGTCCTGCGTCAGGCTGCCATCGATTCTCGGCCGGACTTGATCGCGGCTCGCCGGAATGTGGAAGCCGCGGAACACGCGCTCCAGCTCGCCAATGCGTTGCGAAGCCGCGACATCGATGTCGCGGGAGAGTATCAGCGCAACGGCGGCGAAAACACCGTCGGCGTCGTCGTCTCGGTGCCCCTGTTTGTACACAACAACCACCAGGGTGAAATCAATCTGGCCGTCGCACAACTCGAACAGGCGAAGGCCCAACTGGCGCAGGTTCAGCTTCAGGCGATGACCGACGTCGATAAGGCCTACAAGGCTTATGACCTGAGCCGGAGGATGCTTCAGCTTTACACGATGGAGACCGTTACGAAGGCCGAAGAATCGTTTCGAATCGCCGGCGTTTCTTACAAAGAGGGGGCAACGAGTTTGCTAGAGCTGACCGACGCTCAACGCACCTATAACCAGACCCGCGTCGCTTACAACCAGGCTCACCTCGACTACCGGATGAGTCTTTTTCAGTTGGAACTGGCAACCGGAAAGAAAATCACCGACTGATTCATAACTATGATAAAGAAGGTCGTCTCCTTCGCACTTCATCAGCCCCTATTCACTTTCATGCTGGCGGTCTTGTTTATCGCCGGAGGCATCGTCGCGTTCAAACAGTTGCCGATCGAAGCGTTCCCCGACGTATCTGACGTTCAAGTCATCGTCATTTCGCTCTATCCCGGTCGCGCCGCCGAAGAGGTCGAGAAGCAGGTCACCATTCCACTCGAGACCGCGCTTAGCGGTATGCCGCATTCGGTGCGCTTGTTTTCTCACACCCAGTTTGGATTGTCATTTATCATACTGACCTTTGATGATGGAGCGACGGATTACTTCGCCCGCCAGCAGGTGCTCGAGCGCTTGAAAGGGGTTGATCTGCCGCCCGGTGTCGACCCTGAACTGGGGCCGATGAGTACCCCAATCGGCGAAATCTACCGCTACACACTCAACAGCGACTCACTCGACTCGCGCGAGCTCCGCTCAATCCAAGACTGGACCGTTGAGCGACAACTCAGAATGGTTTCTGGTGTCGCTGATGTCGTCAGTTGGGGCGGGTTCATCAAGCAGTATCAGGTGGGCGTCGATCTTGCCAGGCTCAAGTCGTACAACATATCGCTTCAGGATGTATTCACCGCGCTCGGCAAAGGAAACGCCAACGCCGGCGGCAGCTACATCGAGCAGGGTTCACAGGTCTTTCTGATTCGCGGGATTGGCCTGTTGAGATCGAGCGACGACATCGGCAATACGGTAGTCACTCAGCGCCAAGGTACGCCGCTGCTCATTCGAGACATTGCTACGATCGAGGTCAGCTCGGTGCCGCGTCAGGGCGTCTTGGGACAGGATGACAGCGATGACATCGTTGCAGGGATCGTGGTGATGCGCAAAGGCGAGAACCCATCAATTGTGCTCGAAGCGATCAAAGACAAAGTGCGGGCGCTCAATGACTCTGTGCTTCCCAAAGGCGTGAAGATCGTTCCCTACTACGACCGCACATGGCTGATTGATACGACGCTGCACACCGTCGGCAAGAACCTGCTCGAGGGCGCTCTTCTGGTCACGGCGATTCTTTATTTGTTTCTCGGCAACCTGCGCCCGGCGATCGTCGTCGCGTGCATCATACCTCTGGCGTTGCTTGCGACCTTTATCGGGCTGCAGATTCGCGGCATCCCCGCCAACCTGCTTTCTCTCGGCGCAATGGACTTCGGAATCATCGTCGACGGCGCGGTAATCGTTGTCGAAAACATCTTTCGTCGGTTGTCCAGAGATCAGGTTGACAGCGACGGCGTTCAATCCGTTCGCGATGCGGTGCTCGAAGCGACAACACAGGTCGGACGGCCAACGTTTTTTTCGATGCTGATTATTATCATCGCGCACATCCCGATATTCACGCTCCAGCGCCAGGAAGGTCGCATCTTCGCGCCGATGGCGTACACGGTCACATCGGCTCTGGTGGGTTCGTTGTTGTTTTCTCTCACACTCGTACCGCTGTTGTGTTTTTACTTACTGAGAAAGCGACTGCCACACAAAGAAAACTTCATCTTGCGGATGTGTAAGCGCCTTTACGCCCCGGCTCTCGCCTGGGCGCTATCGAGTAAGAAAGTTGTGGTCTCGGCCGCGGTTCTCGCTCTTGCGGTAGGACTGATCTCGTCCGGTTTCCTTGGCTCAGAGTTTCTACCGGAGCTGAACGAAGGCACCGTTTGGGTCAATGTCATGCTGCCCTCGAGCATCTCGTTGAGCGAGGCGCAAAAAACCTGCGGCCAGATTCGAACGCTGCTTCGGCAGTCGCCGGAAGTGCGCACGGTGGTTTCCAAAACAGGCCGACCCGAAGACGGCACCGATCCAAAGCTTATCAACATGGCGGAGTTCTTCGTCGACCTCAAGCCGAAGGACGAGTGGACGCGCAAGATAACCAAGGACCAGTTGCTCGATGAGATGCAGAAACGCTTGCTTACCATCCCCGGCATAGATCCGTCGTTCAGCCAACCCATCCGTGACAACATCCTTGAGAGCATCTCACAGATCGATGGCCAGATCGTCGTAAAGGTCTTCGGTACAGATACTGAAGTCCTGCATGAGAAAGCTCAGGAAGTCATCAATGCCGTCTCACCGGTGGTCGGCGTGTCGCGCGCTTTCATTGATCGAGCAGGGCAGATTCCGCAGCTGCAGATTGATATCGACCGTGCGCGCGCTGCTCGATACGGCGTGAACATCTCGGACATCGAAGACGTGATCGAGACCGCAATCGGCGGCAAGACGGCGACGGAGATCTGGGAAGGCGAAAAGCGCTTCGGCGTCGCGGTGCGGCTCAAGGAGGAAGACCGGCAGAGCGGAGAGGCGATCGGCAAGATACTGGTCGACACACCTTCGGGCGCGCGCGTGCCGCTTGAAGAGTTATCGACAATCAAGGTCGGGGCCGGGCAGGCAAACATTGCGCGGGAGCTTGGGACGAGACTTGCCGCCATCGGCATCTTTCTACACGGACGTGATATGGGCAGCGTCGTCGCCGACGCGCAGCGCGCGGTGAAAAGTAAAGTTAAATTGCCGGAAGGGTACTACATCACGTGGGGCGGTGAATTTGAGAATCAACAACGGGCGATGTCACGCCTCAAAGTCATCGTGCCTGTGAGCGTGTTCTTGATCTTCCTTCTCTTATTCAATGCGCTGAAATCGGTTAAAGACGCGCTGCTCATCCTGCTCAACGTTCCGTTTGCGGTGATCGGTGGGATCTTCGCGCTGCTGGCAACTGGAATGCCGTTGAGCGTGTCGGCGGCAGTTGGTTTCATCGCGCTCTTCGGGCAGGCGGTGCTGAATGGGGTGGTGATGGTTACGTATTTCAATCAACTGCGCGAGCGCGGACTATCGGCGCGAGAGGCGGTCTATGAGGGTGGTCTCATTCGACTGCGAACGGTGTTAATGACCGCTCTGCTCGCGTCACTGGGATTGTTGCCAGCGGCGTTATCGACCGGGATTGGCTCAGAGACCCAGAAGCCGCTGGCGATCGTGATCATTGGCGGTTTGATTTCGGCAACTGTCCTTACGCTTATCGTGTTGCCGACGCTTTACTTGATATTTAACCGAAAGGAAATCAGAGCTACTGTCGATGATCCCGTAGGAGAGGTAGTTACCGCTGTAGTTCTTTAAGTCATTTCCAGTTTTGATGCTCAAAAGCCGCTCCACCTTGGAGATTTGATGCTCGCATTCTCGGTGGCAGTGGTAATGCTTGATCCCGTGCGCTCGATTGGTCACAACACTCCTCGGCCCATTTGACCATTTCTATCATCGGCCTTACAAATATGCTGAGCGTATCGCATTCGACGGTGGAGAGGTATTGGGCGGTGGCAAGGGTCTCGCCGTACCGAGAGCTTCAGCGGAAGTAACAACTTATCTTGCTGGCGCGAGGACTCGCGAAATCGCGATGGCACTTAACCTCAGCCGATACGCGTGGCATCAACCAAACTGAGCTTTCCCTGGACCGACCGTTGACCAACGATAGAGAGATGACACCTGAACGCTGGAAACAGGTAAATGAGCTGTTTCATTCCGCGCTGGCGCGCCAGCCTGCCGAACGCTCGTCATTCCTCGATAAAGCATGCTTTGAAGACCGGGAGTTACGAAACGAGGTCGAATCATTATTGAGTCATATGAAGCTACGAATAGCTTTATAGAGGCGCCTCCCTTTCAAGCTGCCGCTGAACTGCTTGCACAATCGCGCAGTGACTTAGCCGCGGGACAGCGTCTTGGCCGTTAGAGAATCATTTCCCTGCTTGGATCAGGGGGCATGGGTGAAGTCTACCTGACCGAAGACAGCAAGTTGGGCCGCAAGGTCGCCCTCAAGCTGTTGCCCGCAAGCTTCATCAAAGATGAGGAGCGAGTGCGACGCTTCGCGCAGGAGGGGCGCGCCGCGTCGGCACTAAATCATCCAAACATTGCACTATTCATGAGATCGATGAAGCAAATGGCATCAACTTCATCGCCGCTGAGTACATCGAAGGAAAGACACTTCGCGAGCATATCGCCGATGGACGCATGCAAGTGAGCGACGCTCTGAGTGTAGCGAGACAGGTTGCGAGCGCGTTATCGGCTGCGCATCAGGCCGGCATCGTTCATCGTGATATTAAACCGGAGAACGTCATGTTGCGGCCGGACGGCTATGTGAAAGTGCTGGATTTCGGTCTGGCAAAGCTCACTGAGGGGCAAGCCATCAGCGTTGAGGGAGAACCGTCTGCTCGTGTCCCTGTAAAGACAGACACGGGAGTGGTGATCGGCACGGTCAGCTACATGTCTCCGGAGCAAGCGAAAGGACAGCGAGTCGACCAGCGATCCGACATCTTCAGCTTTGGTGTGGTGCTCTATGAAATGCTTACGGGAGAGAGTCTGTTCCGGCGCGACTCGGATGTTGAAACTCTGCATGCGATCGTTTACGAACAGCCGGCGGGACTTTCAGGGTTGAGGGGAAGAGTTCCGTTAGCGCTCGACAGAGTGTTGCGTCGTTGTTTGGAAAAGGATCCGGAGAGGCGCTACAACAGCGGGAGCGAGCTGGCAGAGGCACTCGAAAAGGTTGCGGCGTCGTCAGGCCTGAGCGCAGCGCTACCGGGGTGGGCACTACGAGTTTGGCCACGGTCCTGGCGGAGCGCTGGCGCTACGATTGCGGCGATCATTGTTCTAACGCTGGTTAACAAGTGGATCTATTTTACCTCGGACCGTACCGGGACCGATCAAGTATGGAAAGTACCATCGCAGGGAGGGGAAGCAGTACAGGTGACCGGCACGGCGGGCATTTGTCCGCCGAGTCTCCCGACGGCCAATATATTTACTATCTTAATAGAGGCACTCGTGGACTTCGGCGAGTGCCTGTTTACGGTGGCGAGGAAATCAAAGTCTGGGATTCATTCGACGCAGAAC
>DATFWM010000708.1:0-9705 GCA_035259295.1 Blastocatellia bacterium
CGGGCAGCAGCTTTTCTTCTCTTACGTTCGCAGCCGGACGCGAGGAGATCTCAACGAGTTCAGCACGTATTTTGGGAATTTCCCATTCCCGGTCGTTCGCCCGAATCAGGTGACAAACCTCTCAGGCGATTTGCCCAATCGGTTTCTCGCCTGGGGAATGATCCGTTTGCCGTGGAAGCTGCGAATCTCGCCGCTTGTGGAATATCGGAACGGCTTTCCGTATGCGGTGACCGACGCGACGCAGAATTACGTCGGCTTCGCGAACGTCACACGCTATCCAAACTTTTATTCATTCGACTCGCGCTTCTCGAAAGACTTCAAAGTCAGCGACAAGTATACGTTGCGTTTCTCCGTGCGCGGTCTGAACTTGAGCAACCATTTCAATCCGTTGGCGGTGCATTCAAACGTCGCGGATCCGCAGTTCGGCGTGTTCTTCGGCAATCACAGGCGAAGGTTCCTGGCTGACTTCGATGTGATCTTCTAGTCCGAACTGCGGACCCTAACGCGTATCGCTGTCCGACCACCCGCGGGTCGACGACGCAGAGGCGCGGAGACGTAGCGACACGGCGACTATCCCGCCGCTTAAAGCCGCTATCAGAATCAATCCAATGACATTCATTGCCACGTCTCCGCGTAGCGCAGACTTCAGTCTGTATGGAATCAAAGTGCCCCAACAAAACAGACTGAAGTCTGTGGTACTCTGTCTCCCAGTAGCACAGACTTCAGTCTGTATGTATTCGAACTGCTCCCAACGAAACAGACTAAAGTCTGTGATACCCTGTTCGCGTGAAAGAATTTCCCTCATCGCCGCTAGTCTCCGTAGCTCTCGCGAACAGCGCGCGTCGGCACTCTGAACCGCGCGAGCCACAAAGCCAGCAGCCATATCACGCCCGGACTCGCCGAAAACAATCCGGACGCAATCATCAATGAGCGCGGGCCAAACCACGTCAGCAGCCAGCCCGTTACGATCGTCGAGAGCGCCATTGTCGCCAGCTCCAACGAACGATCTGTAGTAAACACTCGACCACGATAATCATCGGGAAGCACCCGCATCATCATCGTCTCTTGAAAGCCGAATTCGGCTCCAAGCACCAATCGACTCAGCGCCACCCAGATTGCCATCGCCGCAAGCGCGGGCATAAGCCCCGCCATAGAAAACAGCAGCCCGTGAACGAGCAGCGCCCAGCCTATGAAACGGCCTGCCCGATGCTCATCGGTGATCCAAATACCGATCCGCCGCGTAAGCATCATTCCTAAAAAGACGCCCATTCCGCCGGCGGTAAACAGCGCGGCCACGCGCCAGTCGCCGCGATCGCCTGCGCCCGAAGACAAGACCTGGCCGCCGATTCGGTCAAACAGGATGGCGGTCATCCCGCCGCCACTGCCCCAGCCTATGTTGACCAGGATTACCGCTCGCACGAAGGGCGTTGCCAAGATGTATCGCATCCCTTCGCGCAGGTCAGCGAAGAACGCAGCATTCGCCGCCTCGAACGGCTGCTCGCTTCCGGCGATTGGCGTTATCGCCGCCGCTTCAGCCGACATTGGGTCGGCAAACTCTGCTCTCGCTACCGTACGCGCTTGCCGAGTCACGCTCGCTGGTATCGGCAAAATGAACAGCGCAGATGCCACGAATGACGCCGCATTCACGATGAACGCCGCGTTGTAGCCAAACTGCGCAGCCGTAAGCCCACCAAGCGCTGAACCTAACGTGAACTGCAAGAATCGCGTCGAGAACATCAGCACGTTTGCAGTCAGCAGCTCTCGCGACGCTACCAGGTTCGGTATCGACGCGTTCTTGGCTGCTTCGAAGAACATCGTCAGCGAAGCCATCAGCGCGCTGCACGCCACAACCAACCACGCCGATCCAATCACGCCCGCAAAGACATAGGTAAGCGCGACTACGGCTCGGATCAGATCCGTCGCGATCATTATTTGCTTTCGCGAGCGGCGATCCGCGAACACCCCGGCAATCGGCGCCGCTAACAGAAACGGCAGCAGTCTCGCGACAAGCAGCGCGGTCGTCGCGAGCGGCGAGCCCGACAGCATGCGCACCAGTCCAAGCTCGGCGATGAACGAGAACCACGTGCCCAACTCGCTGATGACCTGCCCGGCCCACAGCCTTCGAAAGTTGCGGTTGCCCTTGAGCAGCTCGCGATAACTGACCGATTTCATGGTCTTCTCCAAGCTTCAGCAGCGAAGCTGTTGTGACGATCTCGGGCACCCGCGACCGTCGCGTCATTGAAATGTTCCGAACTGGGGGTCGAAAAAACTGCCGCAAAAATCAAAAGCCGCCAGCATCAAACTGACGCTGGCGGCTGTCGCGCTTGATGCTGATAAGTTGTTAAGGTCCGGTGCGAGCAGTCTGCTCGCAAACTTCAAACGGCGTAATGCCAAGCGGCCACACTTGCTCGAGAGAGTCGCCCCAAGGCTTGCGCGCGCTCGCGATAACATCAACTACTCGTTTGTTGTACAAGCTGTTCATAAAAATCTCTCCGCTTTAAGCATCAAAGCTTCGCTCATCATCTTAGCGGATGACTGAAGATAAACGACTCGCGCTTCTGTGTCAACTACTTTCTTGCAGTGGGGTGCGCGTCAGCCTCCCGCGCAATCCCACCCACGGCAGTGGGTGGAGGGTTCAAACCCAGCCTACAAAGACGGGCGCACTCGAACTTCCCTGAATCCCACCCACGGCAGTGGGTGGATCGTTCAAGTGCTGCCTGTAACCAGCGAGACCACAAACTCCTCGCGATCGTGCTCTACGGCCAAAGGCTGAACCTGAAATATCCACCCACTGCCGTGGGTGGGATTACGCGAAAAGATGACCAGCAACCCCTTGCGGTGTCGTAATTTCAGTACCGCGAGCGGTAGCGAGCGAATGTAGAACGGCAGCTCTGATCAAAGCGCGCCGCTACCGCTCGCGGTACTGAACTATCGATGTCTCTTGAGGTGTTCCTTTAAGATACAGCGGTCCATCACAACCGTGAGTCCTGCTTCGAGCGCTCTTCGCGCGGCTTCTTCGTCTATCACTCTCTCTTGCAACCACACACTTCGAGCGCCGATTCTAATAGCCTCATCCACGTGCCGGCCTGCTTCTTCGCTGCGGCGGAATATGTTCACCAGATCAACCTTATCGGGCACGTCTTCAAGCCGCGCGTAAGCTTTTTCGCCGAACACTTCAGTCTCATTCGGGTTCACGGGGACGATCCGATAGCCGTGTGATTGCATGTAGTGGGAGACGCTGTTGCTCGGCCTCCCCGGATCAGACGAGAGACCTATGACGGCAATCGTATTTGTGTCCCTTAGGATTTCGTCGATTACTTCTGGTTTGTTGATTTGCATTCCGTCTCCATGACTGCTTCGACAGTTGCTAATCATTCCGCAACAGCGACAAATATTTATCGGGGAAACTTGATGGCCGCCCTTCCGCGTTAATCAGCACGTGAAGCGTCTCTCCGGTCGCGATTGCCGTTTCATCCTCGCGTTCAATCTCGTAGCTGAACCTGAGAGTTCTCCGCGTCAGCTCCGCGATGCGGGTTCGGATGATCAAATCGTCTTCATACCGGGCGGGCGTCTTGTAACGGCAGCTCGCTTCAGCGACGATGAGGAACAGTCCCGTCTCGCGTTCCATATCGCGGTAGGAAAAACCGCAGTCGTTGCAGTACTGACTTCGACCCACCTCAAACCAGATGAAGTAGTTCGCGTAATAGGCAACTCCCATCTGATCGGTTTCGGCGTAACGCACCTTCGCGCGAGACTCGACGGTTCGGCTCGATAAACTGCTTTCTGTTTTCGCTTTCATCTTATCGACTCGGGCTCCGCTTCGCGTGCCACCGCCTCGACCTTGCGGCGAAAGGACGATGCGTCGACGGCCGGGTACCGATAGAGTTGATCTTCTATTGAATGAAATAAATCAAGGAGGCGCTTAGGTTCTATCAATCCACGGTTGATCATCTCGCGCAGGTCCTGCATGTCAAGCGAGTGACCGCGCTCGATTTTTGCCAGCGCCTGGGCGTAAAAGTCGTAATGAAAGAACGTGACTTTGCCCTCTTGTCGAACGAAGCTGCTGCGTTCCTGCCAGCCCGGCAGTTCCGGAATGAAATCAGCCGGCGAAGCCAGCTCGATGTTCACCTGAAGACTTTCCTTCAATTCAGGCAGCTTGCGAAGAACTTCGTCACTCTCAGGAACAATCTTCAAATCGACATCGATGGTCGAGTCCCTCCATCCGAGCAGGACTGACGTCGCCCCTCCAACAAGGAACACGCGGGTGGGTCTCTTCGCGCTCGCTCCGAGTGCGGATATCAACTGCTGCAATCTGATTGAGGTTATTCTTTGACGCATTCGGCTGCGCGTTCGAAGCTTACCAATCTCCGAATCAAAGCGTTGTAGCGGCTGTGCGCAGAATCTGATCCATCTCTTTCCAGCAGTGCGTACAGCCGATGTTCGGGGTTGTCGGGTAATTCGTCAGGAAGATCAATTCCAAGTCTCTTCAGCCGCGGCGCGCCTACGGCAACCAGCAACGCCTCTATGGTCTCGCGACCTTCCGTTAGGTCTCGCACACCTAACTCAATTAATTCATTTCCGGGTAAAGCTTCGTTCATATGGGATGCTGTAATAGTAAGTCCTCTTCGAAGCAGACTCAACTCAAACGCATAGTTCTAGAGATTGACTACTTGCGAGCCGGAATCCTATAGTTGCGCTGGGAAGTGGCGCTTTTACTCTTATCCTCACCAAATCACATCCATGATCGAACGCGCCTTCGGACTCACAACGGACCTCTACGAGCTGACGATGGCTGCCGCCTATTTCGAGAACGGCATTCAAGACAGGGCTATCTTTGAACTCTTTGTGCGCGCGCTGCCCGATCATCGCTCCTTTCTCATCGCAGCCGGACTCGAACAAGCGCTCGGCTATTTGTCGGAGACGCGATTCACTGACGATCAGATCGGATACCTTCGGGAGCACCCAGCGTTCAAGCATGTGTCGCGCGCATTCTTCGACTACCTGGCCGAGTTTCGGTTCACCGGTGACGCGTGGGCGATGCCGGAGGGAACTGTCGCGTTTGGGATGGAACCGCTGCTGAGAGTCACAGCGCCGATCATCGAAGGTCAGGTCGTCGAAACCTTTCTCTTGTCGACGATTCTCTCTCAGACGATGATCGCCAGCAAGGCCGCCCGGGTTGTGGCGGCAGCGGGCGGCAGAGACGTGATCGAGTTTGGCACTCGCCGCGCTCACGGAACTGAGGCCGGACTGTTCGCGGCACGAGCGGCGTACCTGGGCGGTTGCGCCGGCACGTCAAACGTCGAAGCCGGTCATCTGTTCGGCATCCCGACCTTTGGAACGCTTGCTCACTCGTTTGTGATGTCGTTCGAAAAAGAGGACGACGCGTTCCGCGCTTTCCTAAAAGTCTTTCCGGAGACCGCGACGATCCTGGTTGATACCTACGATACGATAGCCGCGGTGGAGCGACTGGCATACAACTTTGGAACGAGGGTTCCGGCAGTGCGTTTGGACAGCGGCGATCTTTGCAAGCTGAGCAAACAAGTTCGGCAGATACTCGACGAAGCCGGAATGATTGACACAAAGATTTTTGCGAGCGGTGACCTGAACGAACACAAGATTGCAGAAATGATCTCGCGCGGCGCAAAGTTAGATTCGTTTGGAGTTGGGACAGAGCTAGCAACGTCACACGATGCGCCGGCGCTCGGAGGAGTCTACAAACTCGCGGGTTTGGAGGAGGACGGCCGTTTCATCGGCCGAATAAAACTGAGCCACGACAAGGCGACTTATCCGGGTCCTAAGCAAGTGTGGAGAATCACGAATGAAGCCGGCAAGTACGCTCGCGATCTGATCGCACTTGCCGACGAGAGCCAGCCCGGCGAGAACTCGCTCCCTCTGCTAAAGCAAGTGATGCAGCAAGGTCGCGTGGTCGAGGGATTCAACTCTGTGACTGCGACTGGCGAGAAGTCGCCTGAGGTCATTAGGGCGACGCGTTTCGAACATTTGAAACGGGCGCGAGACCGCGCAACGCAAGAGTTGAAACGCTTCCCGCAGAATCTAACCGCGCTAGATGCGACAGCCGAGTACCGTGTCGATTTCAGCGAGAGGCTTAAGACTGAAAGGGAGAATCTGGAACAGCGGATTATGGATTCGCAGAGCTAGTCACAGCATGTATGGGCGGCCCTCAGTGGCCGCCCCTCTTGCCGACGCGTGGGTTTCCTTGGGCGGAGATGGGCGGCCACGGAGGGCTGCCCATACATGCCAACACGAGGCCAAGTAAACAATGTATCAGGCTCCACAGAATCGCTACGAGACGATGACCTACCGGCGCTGCGGACGCAGCGGATTGAAGCTGCCCGCGATCTCTCTCGGGTTGTGGCACAACTTCGGCGGCGTAGATTCGTTTGAGAATTCGCGTTCAATGGTCCTCCACGCTTTTGATTTCGGGATCACTCATTTTGATTTAGCAAACAACTACGGACCACCCTCCGGCTCAGCCGAAGAAACTTTTGGCGAGATTTTGCGAAGCGATCTCGCCTCGTACCGAGACGAACTCATCATTTCCTCCAAGGCGGGTTATCTGATGTGGCCGGGACCATACGGCGAATGGGGCTCGCGCAAGTATCTCATCGCCAGTCTTGACCAAAGTCTGCGGCGCATGGGGCTCGAGTACGTAGACATCTTTTATTCTCATCGACCCGATCCCGACACGCCGCTTGAAGAGACAATGAGCGCGCTTGATTACATCGTGCGCAGTGGCAAGGCGCTCTATGTTGGAATCTCGTCGTACACAGCAGATCAGACTCGACGAGCCACCACTGTCTTGAAAGAACTGGGCACGCCCTGCTTGATTCATCAGCCACGGTACAGCATGTTCGACCGCTGGATTGAAGACGGCTTACTAGCGGTTCTCGGCGAAGAAGGGATCGGCTGCATTGTTTTCTCGCCGCTCGCCCAAGGATTGCTGAGCGACAAATACCTGAAAGGGATTCCGCCCGACTCGCGCGCGGCAAAGCCTCACGGGTTTCTCAGGCCTGAGCAAATCACCGAGGACAAGATCGACAAGGTACGTCGCCTGCAAGAATTAGCTGCGGCGCGCGGTCAGGCTCTGGCTCAGATGGCACTAGCGTGGGTGCTAAGGCATCCAGAAGTTACGTCCGCCTTGATCGGAGCGAGTAGACCCAGCCATATTGACGATGCAGTTTCCGCACTCAAGAACCTCACCTTTGCGAGTGAAGAATTGCAGAATATAGAAAATATCCTGGCAAGCTGATTAGGTGATCCAACCACTGGGTCGCGCGAGCCAAGCTTCGAGGTGAGTTTTGATGGCCCATAAACCGCAAAAGCCAAGCCTCGGCCCTACCTTTTGCTTAGCTCTCTGGCTGGTCCTCTGCGCCCACGCCGCGCGCGGCCAACAGCTTCCGATCCGGCGCTACGATCTGCGCGACGGGTTGACCAACAGCCGCGTCATCGCAATTCATCAGGACCGGAAGGGTTATCTCTGGTTTGGAACCTGGGAAGGACTCAGCCGGTTTGACGGCTATCGGTTTACCAACTACGGCGCCAGCGATGGGCTTGGCAATTCGATCGTTAACGCGATCACCGAAGACGGGCAAGGTCGGCTGTGGGTCGCGACCAACGGCGGCGGCGTGTCGCGATTGATCGATGATCCACGCGAAGCTCCCGCGATCAATACAAAGGAACCAGCAACTCCGAGGCTGAAGTTTGAAAGCTTTCGAGTCGGAGAATCAGATCACTCGAACCGCGTCAACGCTTTGCTGTTCGATTCGGACAACAACTTCTGGTGCGCAACCGACGATGGGCTTTATCGCGCCAACATCGACCAGGCCAGCCCGCCGACGTTTGAAAAGATTGTGCCTCATGGCCCGGTAGCTGCCGTGATGACCGCGCTGGTGGACAAGCGCCGGCGTCTATGGTTTGGCCTTAGCGACGAGCTTATAGAAATCGTTCAGGGGCGAATCATCAAATATGGCGCTGCCGACGAAGTTGGCTACGCCGAGATCACCAGCGTTGTAGAAGACGCTCGGGGCGGAATACTCCTCGCGAATCCTCGGGGCGTATATGAGTTCATCGAACCAACCGGCTCGGAAACCCACGGGCGATGGAAGCGCTTCAACCTCGTCTTAGAAGCTGGCCAGCCTATTCATCAGATGCTATCGGATTCGAGCGGCGCACTCTGGCTTGCGACTGGAAGAGGGCTGATCAAATACAAGGACGGCCAGCGACTCTACACTACCGCGAACGGTCTAAGTGATGACGTCGCTTACAGTCTCGTCGAAGATCGAGACGGGAACCTCTGGATCGGAACCTGGTCGGGCGGCGTGTGCAAGCTAGCGCGAGAGGTGATCGTGAGCTTCACTCGCGCTGAGGGGCTGCCGGATCAACATGTCGCCAAAGTGATAGAAGATCAACACGGACACATTTACGCCGCCACCGGAGCGCGCGGCCTTGTCGAATTAACAAACGGAAGAGCCGTAGCGGTCGCCGGTTCGCAGACGCCGCCGTTCAGCAATGCGGGCAGTCGCATTCTCCAGGACCGTCGCGGTGATTGGTGGATGGGAACCGACAAGGGATTGTTTCGATTTCAAGGCCCCGAGCTAAAGTTTCGGCGCGGCAAGAAGTTCTCTCAGGCAGATGGCATCGGCGATGAAATCATTCACAGCATCTACGAGGACCCGAAAGGACGATTGTGGATCAGCGCCGGCGCATCCATCATTTGCTACACTGATCCGACGCAAATCGGGCACTTGCTCTTCAAGCGCATTTCGCTCGAATCAATTTTTCGGCCGCCGACCCCGATTTCGTGGATGGTGAGCGACCGTAGCGGCGCGCTATGGCTGGGTGCGCGATTCGGTTTGCTGGCCAGAATGGACAACGAGGGAGTTCATTCTCTTGAGTCAACCAGCGGTCTGCCCGAAATGGACCCGCGCGCGCTCTTCATCGACAGCCGCGGTTGGTTATGGATCGGGTTTCGTAACAGAGGCGTCTCGATGACCAAGGATCCGGCCGCCGAGCACCCCGACTTCGTGAATTACTCAACCGTGACCGGGCTTGCGAGCGATTACGTCTTGTCGATTAGCGAAGACGATTCGGGCCGGATTTATCTTGGGACCTTCAAGGGACTCGATCGGCTCGATCCTCTGACGGGTGAGATTCGTCACTTCACGGCGAAGGACGGATTGGCCGGCGATGCGATCGGCCAGTGTACGAAGGACCGCCAGGGAAACATCTGGGTGGCCACCAACACAGGACTGTCCAAACTGGATCCGCACGCCGAGCAATTCCGAACACGCGAGCCGGCCATCTTTATCAGCCGAGTTCAAGTGGCTGGCGAAGACGTGCCGGTTGCCGAGACGGGAGCCGTAAGCGTATCACCCATCGAGCTGCCCTCATCGCGAAACGACTTGCTCATCGAATACGTTGGCCTGAGCTTCCAGGGCGAGCAGGAGATCAAATATCAATACAAATTCGAAGGCGCAAACGCCGACTGGAGCGCGCCGGCCGACCTGCGATCAGTTAATTACGGAAGACTCTCACCCGGACGATATCATTTCCTGGTTCGCGCGATCACGCGAGACGGGATCGCCAGCGTAGAGCCGGCGGTGTTCGAGTTCCGAATCCTGCCGCCGATATGGCAGCGCTGGTGGTTCATCTCGCTGATGACGCTGGCCGTCGCGATTGTGATTT
>DATFWM010000709.1:0-2530 GCA_035259295.1 Blastocatellia bacterium
TTTATCACTCAGAAAGAGATCTACGATTCGACCGTTAGCTTCATCTCCGCCGTGACGCTTGGCATTGGGGCGTTGTTCAAGCTGCTGGGGTTGTTCCAAAAGAGCAGTGGCGGAAGCGCGCCCCAGACTGAGTAAAACTTAGCCGCGCCGGTAGACAGCGTTTGTGAAGAAGAAAATCCTGATCACCTTCGTCGTCGTGCTGTTGCTGCTTACCGGCGTGTTCTTCTTTGTCGTCCCGTCCCAGCTCGAAAAGCGGCTGAACGTCGCGCTCAACCAGCCTCCATACGCGGCTTCCGAACGCGCGGTCGAGCTTCACAAGAAGCTGCTGATCACCGATCTTCACGCCGACTCGCTTTTGTGGGACCGAGACCTCGTCCGGCGCGGCTCGCGCGGGCACGTGGATGTTCCGCGATTGATTGACGGCAACGTTGTGCTCCAAGCTTTCACGGTCGTGACTAAAACACCATACGTGTGGAAGATGAACATCGAGCGGAATGACGATACGACCGACAACATAACCCTTCTCGCGATCGCCCAACGCTGGCCCACTCCGACCTGGAGCAGCCTTACTCAACGAGCGTTGTACCAAGCCGAAAAGTTTCGCGAGACCGCCGCGCGCTCGAACGGCAAGCTCACGGTGATCAAAACCTCAGATGATCTTTCTAGCTACCTTGACCGTCGCGTTACTGACCCACACGTCACCGCGGGATTTCTCGGCATCGAAGGCGCCCACGCGCTTGACGGCAACCTCGACAACATCGACGTGCTGTTTGAGGCAGGCTTCAGGATGATGGCGCCGACTCATTTCTTCGACAACGACATCGGCGGCTCGGCGCACGGAGTTGAGAAGGGCGGACTGACTGACAAAGGCAAAGAGATGATCCGTCGAATGGAAGCCAAGCGAATGATCGTCGATCTCGCGCACGCTTCGACAAAGACGATCGACGATGTGCTGGCCATCGCGACTCGGCCCGTTGTAGTCTCACACACGGGAGTGAAGGGCACCTGTGACAATCAGCGCAACCTGAGCGACGAGCAACTAAAGGGCATCGCGCGAACAGGCGGTGTTATTGGAATCGGCTACTGGGATACGGCCGTGTGCGGCAAAGACGCGAAGGCGATCGCCAAAGCAATTCGCTACGCGGCGGATCTGGTGGGAGTCGATCACGTCGGGCTAGGATCGGATTTTGACGGAGCGGTCACCGAGCCTTTCGATACAAGCGGGCTGGTTCAAGTTACTGATGCGTTGATTGCGGAAGGATTCACGGACGAAGAGATCGGCAAGATAATGGGCCGCAACGCTTTGCGATTGCTGATACAAAACCTGCCTTGAACCTGCGCAACCGCGCGGTGAGTCATTCCGACAACAGGCGCGGTCGTCAGTCGAATGCGCCAAAGGGCTCCTTGCGATGTTATTGTGACCCTCCGTCTCCCTCGCGAGCCAGCGGGAAGATGCGCACTCCTCGGCGCTTTGTCCAGAACGAGACGCCCCACTGAATCATCACCAGCATCCGGTTCGCAAACCCTATCAGAAAGTAAATGTGAACGCCCAGCCACAGCAGCCATGCGAACACACCCGCAAAGCGGAACAGCTTCATATCCGCCACAGCGTAGGTGCGACCAATGATAGCGAGGTTGCCTTTATCCCAATAGCAGAAGGGCGCGGGTGCTGACTTGTGCAGGACGCGGCGGCGAATGACAGATGCAACGTATTTCCCTTCCTGTATCGCCGGCTGGGCGACGCCGGGAAGCGGCTCAGGCTTTTTGCTTCTGATGCCAAACAGATTTCGTAAGTAGGCGACGACCAAAGCGGTGTCGCCAATCGCGAACACGTTTTCGTAGCCGGGCACGGACAAGTCCGAGTTCACGATCACGCGTCCGGTTCTGTCAGTCTCCGCGCCAAGCCATCTTCCCGCCGGTGAGGCCACAACCCCTGCGGTCCACAAGACAGTTTGGCTGCGGGTTAGTTCTCTATTGACCACTACTCCGCAGGGGTCTACGTCTTCCACCATTGCGTTGATGCGAACGTCCACGCCAATTTTCTGGAGGTGCCGGCTCGCCTTTTGGGACAGGATTTCGGGATACGTCGGAAGTATTCGAGGCGCGGCTTCAAACAGCAGGATATGGGCCGACCGGGGATCGATGTGTCGAAAATCGCCACGTAGCGCCAGCCGTGCCATCTCCGCAATGGTACCGGCCATCTCAACGCCCGCCGTCCCTCCACCTACCAAAACGAAGGTCAACAAAGACCGCAGCCTTTCAGGATCAGCGTGGCCTTCGGCCGCCAGCAGCTCGGCGGTCTCGAACGCGCGGAGGATTTTGCCGCGGATTCGATCGGCGTCATCTGCGGAGTCCAGGCCTGGCGCGATCTCCTTCCAGTCGTCATGGCCGAAGTAGTTGTAGTTTATGCCGGTCGCCAGGATGAGATAATCGTAAGGGATTTCGCCATCGCGCGTTTTCACAATCTGCTTGCGCGCGTCAACCCCTACAACTTCGGCCATCAACACTTCGGCGTTCTTCTGCTTGCGCA